>JBBSRE010000043.1:0-12698 GCA_038243365.1 Burkholderiales bacterium
CTGGATGTGATCTACAAGGCTGCAGGTTTTGAGTGGCGCGAACCCGGCTGCTCCATGTGTCTGGCCATGAACGCTGACCGGCTGGAGCCCGGCGAGCGCTGCGCCTCCACCAGCAACCGCAACTTCGAAGGCCGACAAGGCGCGGGTGGCCGCACCCATCTGGTGAGCCCGGCCATGGCCGCTGCAGCCGCCGTGCATGGACATTTCGTCGATATCCGCCAATTCGCCTGAACCCGAGGACCGATCACCATGAAACTGAGCACCCTGTTTTTCGTCTCCATGGCTTTCGTGCTGTCCGCCTGCAACACCGTCAAGGGCGTAGGCCAGGATGTGCAGCGAGCCGGCGGCGCCATCGAGCGCGCAGCGCGTTAAATCGAGGACCACCCCCATGCAGAAATTCAATGTGCACCAAGGCCTCGTCGCGCCCATGGACCGCGAGAACGTCGACACCGACGCCATCATTCCCAAGCAATTCCTCAAGTCGATCAAGAAGACCGGCTTCGGCGTGAACCTGTTCGATGAGTGGCGCTATCTGGACCATGGCGAACCTGGGCAGGATCCCACCAGCCGCCGCCCCAACCCGGACTTTGTGCTGAACCAACCGCGCTACCAAGGTGCCTCCATCCTGCTGGCGCGCAAGAACTTTGGCTGCGGCTCAAGCCGCGAACATGCGCCCTGGGCGCTCGACCAATACGGCTTTCGCTGTGTGATCGCGCCCAGCTTTGCCGACATCTTCTTCAACAACTGCTTCAAGAACGGATTGCTTCCCATCGTGCTGCCCGAGGCCACCGTGGCCCAGCTGTTTGACGAAGTGCTGGCCTTCCCTGGTTACCAGCTCACCATTGACCTCGAGCGTCAGGTTGTCGTGCGCCCGCAGGGGGAAGAGATTCCCTTCGAAGTGCAGGCGTTTCGCAAATACTGTTTGCAGGGCGGCTTTGACGATATCGGTCTGACCCTGCGCCACAAGGACAAGATCAGCGCGTTCGAAGCCGAGCGACTCGCCAAGAAGCCGTGGCTGGCCCATGTCCTCCAAGCGTCGCTCTGAGCTGCTGCGCGGACTCCCCTCTCCCTGCCTCCTCATCACTTGCAGCTGCGCGAGACGGGGATGGCGCTGGTGACCTGGCAAAGCCGGGCCCACGCGCCGGAAGGTTGCGCCGGGCGACAGCGCAGAAATATTAGTGAAATTGGCCTCCAGCGCTTATCTTTCAAGCGCTAGCAGCTATCAAATTAGGAGTTTTTCCATGAAAATCGCAGTTCTGCCAGGTGACGGCATTGGCACCGAAATCGTCGACGAAGCCGTCAAAGTGCTGGACGCGCTCGACCTCGGGTTGGAGATGGAATCCGCCTTGGTCGGTGGCGCTGCCTATGAAGCGCATGGCCACCCCTTGCCAGAATCCACCCTCCAGCTCGCCAAGGATGCGGACGCCATTCTTTTCGGCGCCGTCGGCGACTGGAAGTACGACAAGCTCGAGCGCTCGCTGCGCCCGGAGCAGGCCATTCTGGGGCTGCGCAAGAACCTGGGGCTGTTCGCCAACTTTCGCCCCGCCATCTGTTATGAGCAACTGGTGGGCGCGTCCAGCCTCAAGCCAGAGCTGGTGTCCGGCCTGGACATCCTCATCATCCGCGAGCTGACCGGCGACATCTATTTCGGCCAGCCGCGCGGACGGCGCACCGCTACCGATGGCCACTTCCCCGGAGCGGAAGAAGCCTTTGACACCATGCGCTACAGCCGCCCGGAAATCGAGCGCATCGCGCACGTGGCATTTCAGGCGGCGCAAAAACGCAGCAAAAAAGTCACCAGCGTGGACAAAGCCAATGTGCTAGAGACGTTCCAGTTCTGGAAGGATGTGATGACCGAGGTGGGCCAGCAGTACCCCGATGTACAGCTCGACCACATGTATGTCGACAACGCGGCCATGCAATTGGTCAAGGCGCCCAAGACCTTCGATGTCATCGTCACCGGCAACATGTTTGGCGACATCCTGTCCGACGAAGCCTCCATGCTCACCGGCTCCATCGGCATGTTGCCGTCGGCCAGCCTGAACGACAAAAAGCAGGGCCTGTACGAACCCAGCCACGGCAGCGCGCCGGACATTGCTGGCAAGGGCGTAGCCAATCCACTGGCCACCATTCTGAGCGCGGCCATGATGCTGCGCTTCTCCCTCCACCCCGAAGCCGCGGCGCAGCGCATTGAGGCGGCCGTACAGAAGGTGCTAGCGCTGGGCCTGCGCACGCCCGATATCTACAGCGAAGGCACGACCAAGGTGGGCACGTCGCAGATGGGCGATGCAGTCGTCAAGGCGCTGGCCTGACGTACGAAAGGCTCCGTGCCGGTGGAGGCACGGGCCACGTGCCGATACCAACGCGCCGCACAGTCCTTGCGATCCATCCTTCCTCTACAATCGCGACCCATGTTCGCCGCCCGTCCGTTTCACCTGAACACCGCACCCGCCGCCCAGGCCGGTGCGGCAGCGCGCGCAAGCACCACCACAACCACGACCATTAAGGGCTGATCCAGCTCCGGTTCGTCGTGCGCCCTCCCTGGCCAGACGAGCCGGGGCAAAACAGTCTGGTCAACACTGTTTTTATCTTGATAGGGGCGATGAAATGAGCAAGTTGGTAGGACTCGTCGGCTGGCGCGGAATGGTCGGCTCGGTGCTGATGGACCGCATGGCTGAAGAAAATGACTTCGATCTGATCGAGCCGTTGTTCTTCTCCACCTCCAACGCGGGCGGCAAGGCTCCGGCCGCGGCCAAGAACGAAACCACGCTGCAGGATGCGTTCGATATCGACGCGCTGAAGCGCTGCGACATCATCCTGACCGCCCAAGGCGGCGACTACACCAACGAGGTCTATCCCAAGCTGCGTGCGGCCGGCTGGTCCGGACACTGGATCGACGCGGCGTCTGCCCTGCGGATGGAAAAAAACGCCGTCATTGTGCTGGACCCGGTCAACATGCCGGTGATCAAGAACGCGCTGGCCCACGGCGGCAAAGACTGGATCGGCGGCAACTGCACCGTCAGCTGCATGCTGATGGGCGTGGGCGCGCTCTACAAGGCGGGCCTAGTCGAATGGATGAGCACGCAAACCTACCAGGCCGCTTCCGGCGGCGGCGCGCAGCACATGCGCGAACTGCTCACGCAATACGGCACCTTGAATGCAGAAGTGAAGTCGTTGCTCGACGACCCGAAAAGCGCGATTCTGGAAATCGACCGCAAGTTGGTGGCCAAGCAGCGCGCCTTGTCAGACGCCGAGACTGCTCATTTTGGTGTGCCGTTAGGCGGCAGCCTGATTCCATGGATCGACAAGGATCTGGGTGATGGCATGTCCAAAGAAGAATGGAAAGGCATGGCGGAGACCAACAAGATCCTCGGCATGGGCGAAGGATTCGACTCTGCGGTGATTCCCGTAGATGGTTTCTGTGTGCGCATCGGCGCCATGCGCTGCCATAGCCAGGCGCTTACCTTCAAGCTGAAGAAAGACGTGCCTCTGGCCGACATCGAAGCCATGCTGGCGGCAGACAACGACTGGGTGAAGGTGGTCCCGAACAATCGGGAAGCGAGCATGCGCGACCTGACCCCCGTGGCCGTGACCGGCACCATGCAGATTCCCGTGGGCCGCATTCGCAAGCTGGCCATGGGGCCCGACTACCTGGGCGCGTTCACCGTGGGCGACCAACTCCTTTGGGGTGCCGCCGAGCCACTGCGCCGCATGCTGCGAATTCTGCTGGACGCCTGATTTCGCGCGACCACAGGAGCGCAACGCCCTGGAGGTGCGTTGTCGCCAGACAACAAGAATGCCGGTCTTGGGCGCCGCCTCGTGCCCACCCGAAGCTTCCCCATTGCCTTAGCTTGTCACTGCAAAACATTGCTGCTATGGTGCTTTTACACATTTTTTAACGCCGGGCAGAGTGGGACCAAACCATGAAAAAAAACGAGCCGCGCGGCGAAAAACCCCAAACTTTTGAGTCGATGGCAACCATGCACCGTTGGAAATACTCTGCGCTGGCGGCCGCCACGCTTGCGTCCGTGGCACTGTACGCACCCAACGCCTTGGCGCTGGCGCTGGGGCAGGTCACCGTGCAATCCGCACTTGGCGAGCCCCTGCGTGCCGAAATCGAGCTGCCCAGCATTACCGCTGCCGAGGCTGAATCGTTGAAAGTGGGCACCGCCCCTGCGGAAACCTTCCGTGCACAGGGCATGGAGTATTCCGGTGCGGTGTCGCAGATCCAGGTTGCGCTGCAGAACCGCTCCGGGGGCCGCGCGGTCCTGCGGCTGAGTAGCAGCCGGCCAGTCAATGAGCCTTTTGTCGATCTCATCATCGACGCCACCTGGGCCACTGGCCGTATCACGCGCAGCTACACCATGCTGTTTGACCCGCCCGCGGCCCGCCGTGCAGCGCCGGCAGTCACCGCGGCACCGCAGCTGAACGCTGCTGCGCCGTCGACAGCCGCACGCTCCACCGCAGTGCCAAGCCCACGCACCGTGATCCCGTCGGCCCCGGCCCGCATCCCTTCTCCGTCCGGTGCTTCGGCAAGTTCCGGCAGTGTCACGGTCAAAGCGGGCGATACGGCTGGCCGCATTGCCAACGCCAACCGGGCTCAGGGCGTGTCGCTGGACCAGATGTTGGTCGCCATGCTTCGCGCGAACCCGGATGCTTTCATCGACGGTAACGTGAACCGCGTCAAAGCCGGCGCGGTCTTGCAGCTGCCGAATGCCGAACAAGCCGGCGCCACACCGGCCGCCGAGGCTCGCCAGACGATCGCTGCGCAGAGCCGCGACTTCAATAGCTTCCGGCGCAAGCTGGCAGCGTCCGCACCCGCCGCCGAAGCGCCGTCCACGCAAGCCGGCCAGAGCGCCAGCGGCCAAGTACAGACCCAGGTGCAGGAAGACTCCGCGGCCAGCACCTCGCCTGACAAACTCACGCTTTCAAAAGGCGCCGTCAAAGGCACCAAGGCGACGCCGGAGGCGCTGGCACAGCGCAAACAAGCCAGCGAAACCTCCGCCCGGGTGGAGGAGCTTGCCAAGAATATCGACGATCTGAACAAGCTCGCTGGCTCCAGTCCTACCCCACCTGCCGCCACTTCCACCACTGCAGCTGGTGGCGCAGCGGCTCCTGGAACATCGGGTGGTGCAACGACCACTCCAGGCATCGCGGTTCCGGGCAGCGGGCCTGCGGCGGCGCCCGCCACGTCTTCGACGGCGGTTACCCCCGGGGTACCGGCTGTGGCTTCGGAAGGCTCTGCAACACCAGCTCCCGTGACTGGCGTCGCTACGCCCGAGCCATCCACCTCTGACGGCACGACCCCTGCGGCCACTGGTTCGGAACCAGCGCTCGGTGCAACCAGTGATGCCACCCCTGCGGCAACGGAACCCCCGGCTGCGGTTGCTCCGGTTGCTCCGCCCATGGTGGCGCCCATCGTTCCTGCGCCAGAGCCGAGTCTGCTGGATACCGTGCTGGAAGAGCCCCTCATTCCTGCGGCAGTGCTCTTGCTTTTGTTGTTGCTCGGCTATGGCGGCTATCGCGTGGCCCAGAACCGGCGCAACGGCGGGGGGGTCGATAGCTCATTCCTCGAAAGTCGGCTGCAGCCCGACTCGTTCTTTGGCGCGAGCGGCGGCCAGCGGGTTGATACCGCTGGCAATGACACCACCACCGGATCTTCGATGGCGTTTTCACCCAGCCAGTTGGACGCGGGCGGAGACGTGGACCCGGTCGCAGAAGCCGATGTCTACCTGGCCTACGGACGCGACCTGCAGGCAGAAGAAATCCTCAAAGAGGCCGTTCGGCACAATCCGGAACGTCTTTCTGTCCATGCCAAGCTCGCCGATATTTACGCCAAGCGGCAAGACCGCAAGGCTCTCGAAGCCCAGGCCAAAGAAATTTTCCGCATTACCGATGGCGAAGGCGCTGAATGGTCAAGAGTGTGCGAACTCGGCCAGGACATTGATCCCGATAACCGCTACTACCAACCCGGCGGCCAGATGCTGGAAACGCCCGATTTCACCGCCCCTAGCAGCTTCGTGAGCACTTACGGCGGTTCTGAGGGCCCGCCATCGCTGCCGTCTGATCTGGATCTCGATCTGGATCTCGAT
This sequence comes from Burkholderiales bacterium, assembly GCA_038243365.1. GTDB lineage: Bacteria > Pseudomonadota > Gammaproteobacteria > Burkholderiales > Burkholderiaceae_C > Simplicispira. The sequence goes on from JBBSRE010000043.1 coordinate 6,093, forward strand.
TTGCCGGACGATGCGCTGACCGAGCCCTCATCGGAGCCGCCAACGGCTGCGAGCACAGGTGGTTTTGCGGCCGCTGCTCTTGCAGCGGCCACAGCAGCAGCGCCGCCTGTTGCACCGAGCGAGACGTCCCATCTACCCTCCCGGGCGGCTTCTGGTGGAAAGGAGGAGCCTGCGTGGGCTCCGCCATCCGCAGCGACACCCACAACCAGCTCATTCGAGCCGGACCATTTCACTGCAACTCCTACCTTCGACGCGAATGCGCTCGACTTCCCCATGGATCTGCCGCCGCTCGACACTGAGCCGCAGAATCTGCAGAAAGAAGAACGCGATACGTTTGTTCCGGCCAGCTCGGGTTTGATGGACTTCGACATGAGCAGCGTCTCGCTGGATTTGGATCCCTCGACTGATCCGGCGCCACTGTCGGACGACATAACTCCCACCGCATCCTCTGCTTTGGCAGAAGATCCGTTGGCCACCAAGCTGGCTCTCGCCCACGAGTTCAACACCATCGGCGACAACGACGGCGCTCGCACCTTGATCGAAGAGGTCATTTCCGAGTCCAGCGGCGAGCTGAAGGCGCGCGCACAGCGCATGCTCAAAGAGCTCAACTGAGCGGGCGCTTGGGCTTGGCAGGCCGCATTGCCCTAGGGCTTAGCTACGCTGGCCAGCACTACAGCGGTTGGCAAAGCCAGGCCTCTGGCAACACGGTTCAAGACCATCTTGAATCAGCCCTGGGAAAGTTTGCCGCCAGCGGCGCCGGGCGCGTTGTCACCCTGTGCGCCGGGCGCACCGATGCTGGTGTGCACGGCGTGATGCAGGTGGTTCATTTCGACCCACCCGTTGAGCGGTCTGAAGCGTCCTGGGTACGGGGTACCAACCGCTTTCTGCCTACCGAAATTGCGGTGCAGTGGGCACGCCAGATGCCCGATGCCTTTCACGCGCGCGGCAGTGCGATTGCGCGACGCTATGCTTACGTACTGCTTCAATCTCCGGTTCGTCCCAGCGTGGAGGCAGGCCGTGTCGGCTGGGTATTCCGGCCCCTGGACGGTGCAGCCATGCAAGCCGCTGCAAGCGTACTCACCGGTGAGCATGATTTCAGCTCTTTTCGGGCTGCCGGCTGTCAGGCGCTGTCGCCCGTCAAAAACTTGGCCCCCATCCGAATCACCCGGCGCGGCGCGGTTGGGGTCACGAGCGGTCAAGAGGACACTTGCTACTGGCGTTTCGAGTTTGAAGCAAGCGCATTTCTGCACCACATGATTCGAAACATCATGGGCTGCCTCGTTGCAGTCGGCCAGGGAAACCAGCAGCCGGACTGGGTGGCGGACGTGCTCCGGGCACGATCCAGAAAGGCTGCAGCGCCGACGTTTTCGCCTGACGGACTGTATTTTCTGGGCCCGGTGTATCCCGATATCTGGGGCCTGCCGAAGCGAAGCCCTGCGTATGATTGGCTACCTTGATCGTCGATCTATCTCGCTCCGCAGCCGCTGACTCATGCACAACCCCCTCGCCAGCGCCGCTTCAGGACGCACCCGTATCAAAATCTGCGGCTTGACCCGCGAACAGGACGTCGACGACGCGGTGCACGCCGGCGTGGACGCAGTAGGTTTTGTGCTCTACGCCCCCAGCGTGCGGGCCGTTGCACCAGAGCGGGCAGCAGAACTCGCGCGCCGCCTGCCCCCCTTTGTCACGCCGGTACTGCTGTTCGTCAACGAAGTCGCTTCCAGAGTAATAGCAGTCAGCTCAATGGTACCAAGCGCTAGCGTTCAATTCCATGGGGATGAAACGCCGGAGGAGTGCTGGGCCGCTTCCGGGAAAGGCGCACGGGCGTACACCCGAGCGGCCCGCATTCCCTTGGGCAGAGACGCAGTACGGTTTCCGCTCGTAGAATACGCAGAGCAATATTCCCGCGCCCAAGCCATCCTGCTCGACGCCCATGTCGACGGATTCGGCGGTGGCGGCAAGGCATTCCATTGGTCACTTCTTCCTCCAAGCGTCAACTCTCACCTCGTTTTAAGTGGTGGACTCACGCCTGCAAACGTGATCGCTGGCATTCTGGAAGTTCGGCCGCGCTGCATCACGCTCGCGGTTGACGTCAGCTCCGGCGTCGAATGCGATGCCCCTGGGGGAGGAACCCTCAAGGGCATCAAGGACGCCGACAAGATCCAACGTTTCGTCGCCGCCGTGCGCGCAGCCGACGAACTTCTTGCCAGGAACAACCATGTTTGACTATCAGCAGCCCGATGCATCGGGCCATTTCGGCCGTTTTGGCGGCAGCTTTGCCAGCGAAACGCTCACCTTTGCCTTGCAGCAACTGCGCGAGGCCTATGCCCGCTATCAGCACGATCCCGACTTCCTCGCCGAGTTCGCCTATGAGCTGAACCACTTCGTTGGCCGGCCCTCGCCTGTTTACCACGCAGCACGCACCAGCCAGGACATTGGCGGCGCGCAGATTTACCTCAAGCGCGAAGACCTGAACCACACGGGCGCGCACAAAATCAACAACGTCATCGGCCAAGCCATGTTGGCCAAGCGCATGGGCAAGCTGCGCATCATTGCCGAGACCGGCGCGGGTCAACACGGCGTGGCAACCGCCACCATCTGCGCGCGCTACGGCCTGGAATGCGTCGTCTACATGGGCAGCGAAGACGTCAAGCGCCAAAGCCCCAACGTTTACCGCATGAAGCTGTTGGGCGCCACGGTGGTCCCCGTGGAATCGGGCAGCAAGACACTGAAGGATGCACTCAACGAAGCCATGCGCGACTGGGTCGCCAATGTGGACAACACCTTCTACATCATCGGCACCGTGGCCGGCCCGCATCCCTACCCCATGATGGTGCGCGACTTCCAGAGCGTGATCGGCAATGAATGCCTGGTGCAGATGCCCGAAATGCTGTCGGCGCAACACATGGCCAGCGAGCAACCCGACGTGGTGATGGCCTGCGTAGGCGGCGGCAGCAATGCGATGGGCATCTTCCACCCCTACATCCGCCATGAAAATACGCGCCTCATCGGTGTCGAGGCCGCAGGCGAAGGGCTGGAGTCTGGCCGCCACTCGGCGTCGCTGCAACGCGGCTCCAGCGGCGTGCTGCACGGCAATCGCACTTTTATTTTGCAGGACGCCAACGGTCAGATCACCGAGACCCACAGCATCAGCGCCGGCATGGATTACCCGGGCGTCGGACCCGAGCACGCCTGGCTGCAGGAAATCGGCCGGGCCGAATATGTGGGCATTACCGATGCCGAGGCGCTCGCCGCGTTCCACCACCTGTGCCGCACCGAGGGCATCATCCCAGCGCTGGAATCGAGCCACGCGTTTGCCTACGCCATGAAGCTGGCCAAGGACATGCGGCCTGACCAATCCATTCTGGTCAACCTCTCGGGCCGGGGCGACAAGGACATCGGCACGGTGGCTGACCTGTCCGGTGACGATTTCTACGATCGCCCGTCCATGCGCGGCCTGGCCGTCAAGGGAGGCAAAGCAGCATGAGCCGCATTGCCGCCACCTTCGAGCAGCTCGCCGCGCGCGGACGCACGGCACTCATTCCCTATGTCACAGCCGGTTTTCCGTTTGCCGACATCACGCCGGCCCTGATGCACGGCATGGTGGAAGCAGGCTCCGACATCATCGAACTGGGTGTGCCGTTTTCCGACCCCATGGCCGATGGCCCGGTGATCCAGAAGGCGGGTGAAAAAGCGCTGGCACTAGGCGTGGGCCTCAAGCAGGTGCTCGGCTATGTGCGGGAGTTTCGCGAGGACAACCAGACCACGCCAGTGGTACTGATGGGCTACGCCAACCCCGTGGAGCGCTACGACCAGAACCACGGCGACGGTGCTTTTGTGCGCGACGCTGCTGCGGCTGGTGTCGACGGCATGCTCATCGTCGACTACCCGCCCGAAGAATCTGAAGCCTTTTCTGCGGCGCTCAAGGCGCAGGGCATGGACCTGATCTTCCTGTTGGCACCCACCAGCACCGATGAACGCATGGCGCAGGTGGCGCGTGTGGCCACCGGCTATGTGTATTACGTCTCGCTCAAGGGCGTCACCGGCTCGGGAGCGCTCGACACGGCTGCCGTCGAAGCCATGCTGCCGCGCATTCGCAAGCAGGTCAGTATTCCGGTAGGTGTGGGCTTTGGTATTCGCGATGCTGCCACCGCACAGGCGATTGGCAAGGTGGCGGACGCAGTCGTGATCGGCAGCCGCATCATCCAGTTGCTGGATGCCCAGCCGCATGAGAGGGTCGTGCCAGTGGCGGTCGACTTTTTGCGCGGCATCCGCAAGGCGCTGGACTCCTGATTTGGTACAACCCTCCCTGAGCCGCTGAGCGACTTCCCAACTCCCTCGCCTCGCTGCGCGCTGCGGAAACGGGAACAACGCCGGTGGCTTGGGGAAGCCAGTTTCGCGGCGTTCGCTGGCTGAGGCTGCACCCGGTTTGGGCGGCGGTCGACACTATGCGGCCTGCAGCCGATTTGTATAGAAAGAACACTATGTCCTGGTTAGAAAAACTGCTGCCCGCCAAGATTCAGCAAACAGACCCCAATGTGCGTCGACAGATGCCCGAGGGCCTGTGGATCAAATGTCCCAGCTGCGAGGCGGTCCTCTACAAATCCGACCTGGAGCAAAACCAGAACGTCTGCCCGCATTGCGGCCACCACCATCGCATCGGAGCGCGTGCCCGGCTTGATGCGCTGCTCGACCCGGAAGGCCGTTACGAAATCGGCCAGGAAGTCATCCCGGTCGACGCGCTCAAATTCAAGGACAGTCGCAAATACCCTGAGCGTCTGAAAGAAGCGCTGGAGAACACCGGCGAGACCGTCGCGCTCATCGTCATGGGCGGGGCCATCACAAGCATCAACGTAGTCGTCGCCTGCTTCGAATTCGACTTCATGGGCGGCAGCATGGGCAGCGTAGTGGGCGAGCGATTTGTGCGCGGCGTCGAGACGGCGATTGAGCAGAAAGTGCCCTTTCTTTGTTTCACCGCCACGGGCGGCGCGCGAATGCAAGAAGGCCTGCTCTCGCTCATGCAAATGGCCAAGACGAATGCCGCCCTGACACGGCTGTCGAAGAAAAAGCTTCCCTACATCAGCGTGCTGACCGACCCCACCATGGGCGGCGTAAGTGCGGGCTTTGCCTTCATGGGCGACCTGGTGATGGCAGAACCCAAAGCCTTGATTGGCTTCGCCGGCCCACGCGTCATTGAATCCACAGTGCGCGTGACCTTGCCGGAAGGCTTCCAGCGCGCTGAGTTCTTGATGCAGAAAGGCGCCGTCGACCTGATCTGCGACCGCCGGGACCTGCGCACGACCCTTGCGCGCAGCCTCGCGATTTTGCAGCGCTTGCCAGCGGACGCGGTGGCCTAAGGGTAGGCAGTGGCAGCCACTGTCCGGTGGCTCTTGCTATTTATTAGATAGCTGCTCGCGCTTGTTCTTAAAGCGCTAGAGCCCTAAAAGGCTCAATTTTTAGCGCCAAACCGACACCTGCAGATGGGCCAACACCATCAGCAGCACCTGCAGCAACACGATTAGCACCAAGGGCGAAAAATCGATGCCGCCCACCGGGGGAATCACCCGGCGCACAGGGCGCAGAATCGGGGCGGCCAACCTGTCAACGATCTCCGCCACAGGAGAGCGAGACTGCACCCACGACATCACTGCGTGAACGATGAGCAGCGCCATCACCGCACCAATGGCGACACGCAGCAGCCCGAACAGCGCCATCCACGCCACCCAGCCCCAGCCGACCGCGGCGCCCAGCAGCGCCCACAGCACCAGGTACTGGGCAAGCTGCACCAGAAACGCCGCCACCACACTGGCCCAGTCCACCCCACGCACGGCAGGAATGGCGCGGCGCAGCGGCAGCACCATCCAGTTGGTGAGCGCAAAGACCAGTTGCCCCACCTGATTGCCGAACGGCACCCGCTGCCACTGCATGTACAGGCGCAGCAGACAGGCACCGGTCAGCAGGCCGCATACGACTTCGAGCAAAAAGGAAACGATCTGGTAGAGCATGGGAGAGTGAAGTGGACGCCCGAGGCTGCGGGTTCAGCGTACGATGATAGCCAGTCGGTCACCGCCTTCTGCTCCCTCTCCGTTAAACGAACCCGTCAATCTTCTCGCCGCCTTGCATTCGCTGGCACCAGCGCTCTGGCCCTCCGCATGACCTCCCCGCTCTCTCTTTCGTCCCTGCCCCTGTTTCCACTCGAAGCGGTGCTGTTTCCGGGTGGCGTACTCGCACTGCGCGTGTTTGAAGTGCGCTACCTCACCATGGTGCGCAAGTGCCACGAAGCGGGTGCGCCATTCGGCGTGGTGTGCCTGCAGAGCGGCGCGGAAGTGCGCCGCGCCAACTCGCCTGCTGACCAGTTCTGTGCTGTAGGTACGCTGGCCCACGTCGACACGCTGGAATCACCCCAAGCGGGCCTGCTGCTGGCACGCTGTACTGGCAGCACGCGCTTCGAAATTCAGCACAGCCGCCAGCTCATGGGTGGGTTGTGGGTCGCTGATGTCGAACAGCTGGATAGCGACATGGCAGTCCCGGTGCCCGAGCATCTTGCCCCTGCCGCCTTGGCACTGGAGCCAGTGCTGACCACCCTGCGCGAGCGCCACGGCCATC
>JBBSRE010000044.1:0-12538 GCA_038243365.1 Burkholderiales bacterium
ACGGCTACGGCCAAAGCCGAGTTCGAAGCCAAGCGTGCTGAACTCGAAAAGGCCGCCGCTGGCAAACTGGCAGCTGCTCAGGCTGAAGGCGAGAAGCTCTCGGGCTCCACCGTCAAGCTGACGCAAAAGGCTGGTGTGGATGGCCGCTTGTTCGGTTCGGTCACCAACGGCGACGTTGCAGAAGAGCTGAACAAGCAAGGCTACAAGCTGCTGAAGTCTCAGGTTCGTCTGCCCAATGGCCACATCAAGGTGGTCGGCGACAGCACGGTCACTGTTTCTCTGCACACCGACGTGACTGTGGACGTCACGGTGTCGGTTTACGGCGAGACCGTCTGAATCCAGGCACCTTGCGTGCTTTCTCCAAAAACCGCCTTCGGGCGGTTTTTGTTTTATGGCACCGGCTTTTCGCTGCGGTGTCCACGACGGTGTGCACACCGCTTGTCCAGAGGCTTGTCCACAGGTCTCTCACAGGGTTGTGCAATGACGCAGCCTGCGGTGCGCGCTAGCATCCTCGGCTTGCCCCAAGGAAAACGATGTCCGAGTTCATGATTCCGATCGACGAAGAGTTTGCTCCGTACGATCCCCAGATCGCCCAGCTGCGCGTACCGCCGCATTCGACGGAGGCCGAGTCCAGCGTGCTGGGCGGATTGCTGCTCGACAACCAGGCTTGGGACCGGGTGGGCGACCTCCTGATCGAGAGCGATTTCTATCGCTTTGAACACCGTTTGATCTATGCGGGTATTTCCAAACTGGTCAATGCCAGCAAGCCGGCCGATGTGATCACGGTGTACGAACACTTGCAGAGCATCGGTAAATCGGAAGAAATCGGAGGGCTCGCCTACCTCAATTCGCTGGCCCAGTATGTGCCGAGTGCCAGCAACATCCGCCGCTACGCCGAGATCGTGCGGGAGCGCGCGATTCTGCGAAAACTGGTGACTGCCAGCGACGAAATTGCCACGGCTGCGTTCAACACCCAGGGCCGTCCGGTCGACAAAATCCTGGACGAAGCCGAGCAGAAAATCTTCAACATCGGCGAAGAAGGCTCGCGGATGAAGCAGGGTTTCCAGGGCATGGACACTCTGGTGGTGAACCTGCTCGACCGGGTGCAGGAGATGGCGGACAACCCCAACGACATCACCGGGGTGCCCACAGGCTTCATCGACCTCGACCGCATGACGTCAGGCCTTCAGGCAGGCGACATGGTGGTGCTGGCTGCACGCCCGTCCATGGGCAAGACGGCGCTGGCCATCAACATTGCAGAACACGTCGCACTGAACGAAGGCTTGCCGGTAGCGGTTTTCTCCATGGAAATGGGGGCAGCGCAACTGGCGGTGCGCATCGTGGGCTCCATCGGCCGCATCGACCAAGGGCATCTGCGAACCGGAAAATTGACGGACGACGAATGGCCGCGCCTGACCGAGGCCATTGAGCGGCTGCGCAACGTGTCGCTGCACATTGACGAGACGCCTGGGTTGACCCCCAGTGAACTACGCGCTAACGCGCGGCGCCTGGCGCGCCAGTGCGGCAAGCTCGGCATGATTGTGGTCGACTACCTGCAGCTCATGAGCGGCTCCAGCAGTTCGCAGGGAGAAAACCGCGCCACCGAGCTGGGCGAGATCTCGCGCGGTCTCAAGATGCTCGCCAAAGAGTTGCAATGCCCGGTGATTGCTCTGTCGCAGCTCAACCGCAGCGTCGAGACGCGCACCGACAAGCGGCCCATGATGAGTGACCTGCGCGAATCCGGCGCCATTGAGCAGGACGCCGATATCATCATGTTCATCTACCGCGATGACTACTACAACAAGGACAGCAAAGAGCCCAACGTCGCCGAGATCATCATTGGCAAGCAGCGCAACGGCCCCACGGGCACAGTCAAGCTGTTCTTCCAGAAGACGCAGACGCGCTTTGAGAGTCTGGCGATGGGGTCGGGCGACGATTTCTAGCCAAATCGGCCGCAAACGCTTTGCTAGTAAGCGCCAGCAGCTACGAAAAAAGTAGCAATTCGCTTGTGGCCTTGGGTTTGCAGGGCATCGTAGCTGACGCAGCATTTCGACCGGGCTATTGGCCGCTTCGCCGTCCAACCTCCGCGCGATGGATCGGCTGCTGCCAGGCAGCCTATTCACGCCAGAGGTGGCTGCTCCAGGCCCTTGGCCTATCGGGAACCTTGGCCGAATTCACTGAATATGCTGCACCAGCGGACACAGGCGGTCGGTGCGGCGCACGGGACTTGGTCTAGTCGTGTGGTGCTACGCCACGCCGATGTACACGGCTGCCTTCGTAGGACTGCTGTAGGCTTCGAAATCGGTTCGGTAGAGGCGCTGGATTTCGGGGTGAGCTTCAAAGTATTGCCACACACGTTGCCACGCGCCGAGCACTGAAAGCGGCACGGGTCCCTCGGCAGGAAACACCAGGTAGTCGCCTGCTTCGACGTCCACCGTGGCACCCTGCGTCACCGCCACCCCCGCCGTCACGTCAAAGGCGCCGCGCGCGTCGGATTCGTAGCCCGAATACACGCCGAAATTGCGCGGATCGATGCTGCGGTGCGGGGTTTGCCGCATGACATCCTCAGCAAAAAAACGCCCCCAGAGAGGGGCGATGCGAGCGGTCTGTGGATCGCTTTCTGCGCTGTTCGTGGTTCGCGTCTGGAAACCGGTGACAGAGAAAGCGTCGTGGTGTTGGCGAGTAGGTTCCATCGGTTCAGTTTAGTGGTGTTGACAATGCGGCGACTCACTAGCGTCCTGTAGGGCGCAAGCGATGCACTTTGGAAGCCACCATGGCGCGCCGGGTGCGCCGGGTGTGCCGACAGCGTGTCGTCAGTAGTGTGCGCGGCGCGAGTAAAAAAGGGCTGCAGCACCTCAGCGGTGTCGCAACCCTTTCACGGAGCATAAGAGCGGGTGGTGACGACTACAACACGTCGCTTGCAAAGTCAGCGAGGCGCGAGCGCTCGCCTCGCGCCAAGGTGATGTGGCCACTGTGCTGCCAGCCCTTGAAGCGGTCCACCGCGAAGGTCAGGCCTGAGGAGCCTTCGGTCAGGTAGGGCGTGTCGATCTGCGCCAGGTTGCCCATGCAGATGATCTTGGTGCCCGGGCCCGCACGGGTGATCAAGGTCTTCATCTGCTTGGGTGTCAGGTTTTGCGCCTCGTCGATGATGACGTACTTGTTCAGGAAGGTGCGCCCGCGCATGAAGTTCATGCTCTTGATCTTGATGCGGCTTCGAATCAGGTCGTTGGTGGCCGAGCGCCCCCATTCCCCGGCATTGCCGCCGTCGCCCTTGGCCAGGAATTCCAGGTTGTCGTCCAGCGCGCCCATCCAGGGGCCCATCTTCTCTTCCTCAGTCCCTGGCAGAAAGCCGATGTCCTCGCCCACGCTGACTGTCGCGCGGGTCATGATGATTTCGGTGTAACGCCGGTCGTCCAGCACCTGCGTCAACCCGGCTGCCAGCGCCATGAGGGTCTTGCCGGTACCGGCAGTGCCTGCGAGAGTGACGAAGTCGATGTCGGGATCCATCAGCAAATTGATGGCGAAGTTCTGTTCGCGGTTGCGCGTGGTCACACCCCACACGGCGTTCTTGGCGTGGCCGTAGTCCTTGAGCGTTTTCAGCACGGCCGTCTTGTCGCGGATCTCACTCACGCGGGCATACAAACTGGGCTCGCCGGGCGCCTCAAAATAGACGAACTGATTGATCATGAGCTGGGGCACGATCGGCCCGCTGATGCGATAGAACGTGTGGGCGCCGCTCTGCCAGCTTTCTACAGACTTGCCGTTCCGGTTCCAGAAGTCTGCCGGCAGTGCCAGCACCCCGGAGTACAACAGGTCGCCGTCTTCAAGCGCCTTGTCGGTCTGGTAATCCTCGGCAGGCAAACCGAGGGCGCGTGCCTTGACGCGCATATTGATGTCCTTGGACACCAGCACCACCTCGCGCTCTGAATGCTGCTTCCGAAGCCCCTCCACAACGCCCAGAATCTGATTGTCCGCCTTGCCCTGGGGCAGGCTGGTCGGGAGCTGATAGTCCAGACCTGAAGTCTGAAAAAACAGACAGCCGCCCGCCGCCCGCTGGCCGGTTGAATCGAGCTGGATGCCCGCAGCGATGTCAGCGCCGGACGTGGCGACCAAGGCGTCTAGCGAACGGCTTACTTGGCGCCCGTTGCGCGCCACTTCAGTCATGCCTTTCTTGTGCCCGTCGAGCTCTTCCAGCACGATCATGGGCAGGTAGATATCGTGCTCTTCGAATCGGAACAGGCTTGTCGGGTCATGCAGCAAAACATTGGTATCGAGCACGAACAGCTTTTTTGGACCTGCGTCGCGAGACTTTCGTCCGCGCGATGTGCGCGCCTGCTTTTCCGGACGGCGTGCGTCTGGTGGGGCGGGGTCCACTGTGCGGCCGGCGTCCGGCTCCGGCGCGCGTGCAGTTTCTGCAGTTGTGGGCGCGGGCGATAGCGCGCGAGCGGCGGGCGCCGACGCGACTGGCGTCGACGCAGTAGCTTCTGCTTTGTCAGCCCTTGCGGTGTCATCACTGCGCGGACGGCTTGACGAACGCGCGCGTGGGGGCGCACTGGAAGTTTTTTCAGCAGGCGCTTGAGGCGCGTCCTGAGGCTCGAACGCGTCCTGGTTCAAACGTGCAGCGCGGCGACTGGGTGCGGGAGGCAGTGGCATGTCGGGAAGGTCTCGCGGACAAACGGAAAAAGAAAAAGCCGCCTGGAGACCGAGGCGGCTTCTGGAAAAACGAGGAGCGTTGCGTGCTGCAGCGGCATCCGGCCATTATGCATGGCACCCACTATCTCGGCGCGCAAGCGCCGAACCTCAAGCCGCTTTCTTAACGGCGTTGAGCGCCTTCACCGACTTGAGCACTTCGTCGACATGTCCGGGTACCTTGAGACCACGCCACTCTTCAACCAGCACGCCGTCTTCGTCGACAAGGAACGTGCTGCGCTCAATGCCCTTGACCTTCTTGCCGTACATGATCTTGTTCTTGACCACGCCGAACATGTGGCACATCTTTTCTTCCGTGTCTGCAATCAGTTCAAACGGCAATTCCAGTTTCTCCTTGAATTCGTCGTGAGATTTCATGTTGTCGCGCGAGACACCGAAAACTGCGGCCCCCAACTTGACGAACTCCTTGTACTTGTCGCGAAACTGCATGGCTTCCGTGGTGCAGCCCGGCGTGTTGTCTTTGGGGTAAAAGTACATCACCATCACTTGGCCGTTATGGGAGGTGTTGCTCACCTTGACGCCACCGGTAGCATTGGCTTCGAATTCTGGGAGGAGTTTATTGACAACGATCGCCATATGTCTTGAGTCTCTTTCGGTGAGGTCGTTGAGAGACCGGAGCGATAACTGTTGTTTTTGTCGCACAGCCCCGGCAGCAGCCTGCGATTTTACTCTGAAACCCCATTCCCCGGTACAGTGGCGGGTTGGCTTCAGCGCTCACCGGTACTCGCCGGGCTTTGGATCAGCGCGAGGACGACATTGCGGCCTTCGCCGGCCAGGATGTTGTAAGTGCGACAGGCCGCGAAGCTGTCCATGCATTCAAGGCCAATGCGCCTCTCGAACAGCGGCGCCTGCCACGCAGGGGGCACGAAGCGCGTGCGCTCTCCGCAACCCAACAACATCACCTCAGCCTCGATCTGCGCCAGCGCCAACAGGTGTTCGCGGGTGAGTTGTTCGAAGCTGCTCACGTCCCAGGGTTGCCGCAGGCCCTGGGAGCCCAATATCAGGCCTGAGGTGATCTTCTCGCCGCCTACCGCCACCCAGCCGGGACCGTAGCCGGAAATGCTCTGGGCGTCGATGTGGTCGGGTTGAAATTTCATGAAGGCGCAAGGGCAGAAGTAGGGCAGCGGAAGGGCGCACGGCGCGCCGCCAATGCGGCACAAGAGCAGCCGGCCTCAGGGCTGGACTGTGGTCAAATTATAGGTTTCGCCGTTCAGGTAGCCGCCTCGCCTGGGCAAAGCCTTCGCCGCACCGCGCATGAAAACCATTCACAAATCCGCCAAGCTTGCCAACGTGCTCTACGACATCAGGGGCCCGATCATGGATCGTGCGCGCCAGATGGAAGAAGAGGGCCAGAAGATCACCAAGCTCAACATTGGCAATTTGGCGGTGTTTGGTTTCGATGCGCCCGAAGAAGTGCAGCAGGACATGATTCGCCACCTTCCAGCGTCGGCCGGGTACTCCGACAGCAAGGGTATTTTTGCGGCGCGCAAGGCGGTCATGCATTACACCCAGGAGCAGGGCGTCACAGGCGTCACGCTGGACGATATCTACCTCGGCAACGGTGCTTCCGAGCTCATTGCCATGTCGACCAATGGTTTGCTGGACAACGGCGACGAGCTGCTGGTCCCGATGCCCGACTATCCGCTGTGGACAGCGGCCACCAGCCTCTCTGGGGGGCACCCGGTGCACTACCTGTGCGACGAAGCCAACGGCTGGATGCCCGATCTGGATGACATGCGCGCCAAGATCACCCCCCGTACCAAGGGCATCGTCGTTATCAATCCGAACAACCCTACGGGCGCCCTGTATTCGGACGAGCTGCTCAAGGGCATCATCGCCATTGCTCGTGAGCACGGGCTGGTGCTTCTGGCCGATGAGGTGTACGACAAGGTGTTGTACGACGACGCACGCCACACCGCCCTCGCATCGCTCAGTGAAGACGTGCTGACGCTCACCTTCAATTCCCTCTCCAAGAGCTACCGCTCCTGCGGCTACCGGGCCGGCTGGATGGTGGTCTCCGGCGACAAACGCGCGGCGGCTGATTACATCGAGGGCCTGAACATGCTCTCGAACATGCGGCTGTGCGCCAATGTGCCCGGCCAGTGGGCCATTCAAACGGCTCTGGGCGGCTACCAGAGCATCAATGATCTGGTCGGCCCGGGAGGGCGCTTGCGGCGCCAGCGCGATCTGGCTTACGAGCTGATCACCGCGATTCCTGGCGTGAGCTGTGTCAAGCCGCAGGCAGCGCTGTACATGTTCGCCAAGCTAGACCCGGCGGTTTACCCCATCACCGACGACCGCCAGTTTTTTTTGGAAATGCTCGAAGAAACCCGCGTCATGCTGGTGCAGGGTACCGGCTTCAACTGGCCCACGCCCGATCATTTCCGCATCGTCTTCTTGCCGCATGAAGACGATCTGCGCGACGCCATCGGGCGCATGGCGAAATTCCTGGAACAGGTGCGCGCGCGAAACGTCAAGGCCGCCTGAATGGAGTTGCACGGGCTATCGGTTTGCGACCCACCCCTGCCGCATTCACGCAGTGCTGCTGCGCAGCTTCTCTGCCGGACAACCAACATCTGCGTATCGCACTGGGTTGGCTAGTGTCTTTGCGCGCATGAATGACAGCACCTGCGTTTCTCGCTTGGCGCCTAGCAGACGCTGCCTTGGATCGCCACTCGCGATCAAAGGCGACCGAGTGAATGAATTTGAAAAATACTGAGAACGGAACCTCCTGAATGTCAGATATGAAACCCATCCAAGTAGGCCTGCTGGGCATCGGAACCGTTGGCGGCGGTACTTTCGAGGTGCTCCGCCGCAATCAGGAAGAAATCCGACGGCGTGCCGGCCGCGGCATCGAGATAGCGATGGTCTCAGCCCGCAATCTGGAGCGCGCGCGCAGCATCGTGGGGGCTGGCGTTCCCGTCACTGCTGACCCTTTTGAAGTGGTGAACCACCCGGACATCGAGATCGTGGTGGAGGTGATCGGCGGCACCACACTGGCCAAAGAGTTGATGCTCAAGGCGATTGCCAACGGCAAGCATGTCGTCACTGCCAACAAAGCGCTGCTGGCCGAGCATGGCAACGAAATCTTCGCTGCCGCCCAGGAACGCGGCGTGATGGTGGCGTTTGAAGGCGCGGTTGCGGTGAGCATTCCCATCATCAAGGCGCTGCGCGAGGGCCTGTCGGCCAACCGCATCGAATGGGTGGCCGGCATCATCAACGGCACCACCAACTTCATCCTGTCCGAGATGCGCGACAAGGGTCTGGGCTTCGAAGACGTGCTGAAAGAAGCGCAGCGTCTCGGTTATGCCGAGGCCGACCCGACTTTCGACATTGAAGGCATGGACGCAGCCCATAAGGCGACCATCTTGTCGGCCATTGCCTTTGGCATCCCGGTGCAGTTTGACCACGCGTACGTGGAAGGCATCACCCAGTTGTCGGCCGTGGACATCGGCTATGCATTTCAACTGGGTTACCGCATCAAGCTGTTGGGGATCACCAAGCGCACCGCTCAAGGCGTAGAGCTGCGCGTGCATCCCACGCTGATCCCGGTCAAGCGCCTGTTGGCCAATGTCGAGGGCTCGATGAATGCGGTCATGGTCAAGAGTGACGCGGCCGGCATCACGCTGTACTACGGTGCTGGCGCGGGTTCAGAGACCACGGCATCGGCCGTCATTGCCGACCTGGTGGACGTCACCCGTCTCCACACGGCCGACCCGGCGCACCAGGTGCCGCACCTGGCGTTCCAGCCGCACTCGATGAGCGACCTGAAGATTTTGCCTATGGCTGATGTGGTCACCAGTTACTACCTGCGATTGCGTGTGGCGGACCAGGCTGGCGTGCTGGCCAAGGTCACCGGCCTGCTGGCAGAGCATGGTGTCAGCGTGGACGCCATGCTGCAGCGCGAGGCCGAAGAGGTGGGCGGCGAGGGCTCCACGCAGACGGATCTGATCATCCTCACCCACAATGCCCGTGAAGGCACGCTCAATACAGTGCTGGCGCAGCTGCAGGCATTGCCCACCGTACTGGCGCCCATCGTGCGCATTCGCAAGGAAGAGCTGGTCTGATCGCTGGCTTGGCTGAAAGCAGCCACAACGCTTGCTTAAGCACCGACTTCGCACACTCCCTCCTTCTTTTCGAACCGCCCGTCATGCTGTACCTCTCCACTCGCGGCCACACCGATCGCCGGCACTTTTGCGACATCTTGCTGGAAGGCCTCGCGCCTGACGGCGGTCTGTACCTGCCTGAGCAGTACCCGCAGGTCGACGATGCGGGTCTTGCGCGATTGCGCGCTGCCTACCGCGAGCAGGGCTATGCGGAATTGGCGTTTCAGATTCTGTCGCTCTACATCGACGACATTCCGGCCGACGACCTGCGCGCGCTGTGCCGCAAGACCTATACCGCGGAGGTGTTCGGTACGCAGGAGATTGTTCCGCTTCGTCCGCTTGAAGACGGCCTGTGGCTGCAAGCCTTGTCCAATGGCCCCACGCTGGCGTTCAAGGACATGGCCATGCAGCTGCTCGGCAACCTGTTCGAGTACGAACTGGCGCGCCGTGGCGAAGAGCTCAACATCCTGGGCGCGACCAGTGGCGACACCGGTAGCGCGGCCGAATACGCGATGCGCGGCAAACAGGGCGTGCGCGTCTTTATGACCAGCCCGCACGGCCGCATGAGCGCGTTCCAGCAGGCCCAGATGTTCAGCTTGCAGGACGAGAACATCCACAACATCGCCATCGAAGGTGTGTTCGACGACTGCCAGGACATTGTCAAGGCGGTCAGCAACGATCTGCCGTTCAAGCGGAAATTCCGCATCGGCACGGTCAACTCGATCAACTGGGCGCGGCTGTTGGCGCAGGTCGTTTATTACTTTGCCGGGTACTTTCAGGCGACCTCTGGTCGCGTCCAGGCCACGGACTCAAACGACCAAAAGGTGAGCTTCACGGTTCCCAGCGGCAACTTCGGCAATATCTGCGCCGGCCATGTGGCCCGCATGATGGGTTTGCCGATTGAGCAGCTGGTGGTGGCCACCAATGAGAACGACGTGCTGGATGAATTCTTTCGCACTGGCGTGTACCGGGTGCGCAGCAGCGCGGATACGCACGAGACGTCCAGCCCCTCCATGGACATCAGCAAAGCCAGCAACTTCGAGCGCTTCGTGTTCGATTTGTTGGGCCGCGACGGCGACCGCACGCAGGCACTTTTCGGCGAAGCACTGGCGCGAGAAGGTCGCTTCGACCTGAGCGCCGATCCGCACTTTGCAGATGCTGCCGCGCGCTACGGCTTTGTCAGTGGCAAAAGCACGCACGCCGATCGTCTGGCCACCATCCGGGACACGCACCAGCGTTTCGGCACCACCATCGATACGCACACCGCCGACGGCGTCAAGGTGGCGCGCGAGCACATGAGCGCAGCCAGTGTGCCCATGATCGTGCTGGAAACGGCACTGCCTATCAAATTTGCCGAGACCATTACCGAAGCGCTGGGCCAGCCGCCTGAGCGGCCAGCGCGTTTTGACGGGATTGAAAATCTTCCCAAGCGGGTGCGCGTCATGCCGGCGGATGTGGAGCAGATCAAGACGCTGATCGCGCAGCAATGTATATAGCCATAATGGCCTCTAGCGCTTACCCACCAAGCGTGAACAGCTATAAATATAATAGCATTCTAAGTCAGTGGGCGTGCTAATGAAGGTGATCGCTTTTGCTGTCTTTTCAGGCTGCGGCAAGACCACGCTGATTGAAAAGCTGATTCCGTTGATGCGCGAGCGTGGTTTGCGCGTCTCGGTGGTCAAGCATGCCCACCACGGCTTCGACATCGACCATCCCGGCAAGGACACCTACCGGCACAGGGCGGCGGGCGCCTTCGAGGTCGTGGCAGCGTCCAACCAGCGGCTCGCGCTGCTGCGTGAATTCGAAACTCCCGCCGAGCTGACGGTGCACCAACTGCTGGCTGAACTTTATGAAGGCGTTGACTGGGTGTTTGTGGAGGGCTTCAAAGACTGCGATTTGCCCAAAATTGAGGTCTGGCGTGCGCCAACCGGTTCGCTTGACACCTCATCTGAAGAACCATCAGACGCACTAAGGATGACGGAAAAAGCGCCGCGCCCGGTGCGCTACCCGGACGACCATTTCGTCGTCGCGATTGCCACTGACATCCGTGCCGCCTTGCCGGTGCCCAGCGCACTGCCGCAATTCAGTCTCGACGAACCCGAGACTCTGGCGGACTGGTTAATTTCCCAAGACGATCGTTTTATTTATCAATGGGATCTGCGTTGAAAGGCCCTGACATGCGTGCACCCTTGAAGCCCTTGGACGATGCACTGGCAGAGCTGTTGCAGCACGCATTGCCGCTGCAGGGCACGGAGATGCTCAACACCTGGGACGCCGACGGCCGTGTGCTGGCCCGCAGCGCGGTGTCGTCGTTGCAGGTGCCACCGCACGACAACAGCGCGATGGATGGATATGCGGTGCGGGTAGCCGATGTCCCGCTTGCAGGCACCGAGCTCCACGTGTCACAGCGCGTGGCGGCTGGCAGCGCGTCGAGCGAAGCTCTGCTTCAGGGTACCGCCGCGCGCATCTTTACAGGCGCGTCGATTCCGCCCGGCGCCGATGCGGTTCTGATGCAGGAAAAGTGCGAAGCTTTGGTCGGAGGCGCTGTTCGCCTGAACGCGGTGCCCGTACTCGGTCAGGCGATTCGGCGCGCCGGTGAAGACATCGCCAAAGACGCCGAGGTGCTAGCGGCTGGCAAGCGACTGGGCCCTGCAGAGCTGGGGTTGGCGGCCAGCATCGGCATGGCGCAACTGGAAGTGACACGTCGCCCGCGCGTGGCCCTGTTCTCCACTGGCGATGAACTCGTCATGCCTGGCGATGTGGCGCCGAAAGACATGCCGCCCGGGGCCATCTACAACAGCAACCGCTTCTTTCTGCGCGTGATGCTGCAGCGCCTGGGCTGTGAGGTACACGACGTGGGCATCGTGCCGGATCGACTTGATGCCACGGTGCAAGCGCTGCGCGCCGCAGCCGCAGGGAACGACCTCATCCTGACCAGCGGCGGTGTCTCGGTTGGCGAAGAAGACCATCTGCGGCCCGCCGTCGAAGCATTGGGCAAGCTGGCCCTGTGGCAAATTGCCATCAAGCCGGGAAAGCCATTTGCCTATGGCCGAATCCACGGGGATGCGCAGAAAACGGGAGCTGCGGAAACTCCGGGCACGCACTTCATCGGCCTGCCCGGCAACCCGGTCTCCAGCTTCATCACCTTTGCCGTGCTGGTGCGGCCCTTTCTGCTGCGCTTGCAAGGCGTGCAGAACGTGGAGCCGCAGGCACTGCAGGTGCGCGCCGATTTCAGCTGGCCGCGTGCCCAAAGTCGCCGTGAATTTCTGCGTGTGCGCTGCAATGCGCAGGGTGGCTTGGACCTTTTCGCCAACCAGGGTTCCGGGGTGCTGACCTCCACCGTGTGGGGAGACGGCGTAGTGGACAACCCTGCGGGCGGCACGATAGTGCCGGGCCAGAATGTGCGTTTCCTGCCGTTTTCGGAGCTGCTGACATGAACCTCACCGTGCTGTATTTCGCCTCCATTCGCGAGGCCGCTGGCAGCGCCAGCGAAACCCTGGACACCGCAGCCGGGACAGTGGCCGAGCTGCGCGCCGAACTCTGCGCGCGCGGCGACGCGCTGGCCGAAGCGCTGGCTCCCGGCAAGGCGGTGCGCATCGCGCTGAACCAGACGCTGGCGCATGAATACGCTGGCTTGACCGATGGCGATGAAGTGGCGTTTTTCCCGCCTGTGACCGGCGGCTAACAGGCCGCGCGCTGCCGCGCCACAGGGGGGGCCCCGC
>JBBSRE010000045.1:0-12276 GCA_038243365.1 Burkholderiales bacterium
ATGCCGGTGCAGTACCCGGCAGGTTTGATGGCGGAACATCGCCACACCCGTGCTGCAGCCGGACTGTTTGACGTCTCACACATGGGGCAGCTTCGCCTCAACGGGCCTGGAG
The DNA here is from genome assembly GCA_038243365.1 of Burkholderiales bacterium. Lineage (GTDB taxonomy): Bacteria > Pseudomonadota > Gammaproteobacteria > Burkholderiales > Burkholderiaceae_C > Simplicispira. The sequence goes on from JBBSRE010000045.1 coordinate 113, forward strand.
CTGCAGCAGCGTTCGAGTCGTTGGTGCCTGCCGATGTGATCGACCTGCGCGTCGGGCATCAGCGCTACGGCCTTCTTTTGAACGAAGACGGTGGCATTCTTGATGACTTGATGTTTTTCCGGGAGGCAGAAGAATCGCTGTTCGTCATCGTCAATGGTGCCTGCAAGGCGGACGACATCGCACACATCCAGGCGCGCATCGGCCATCTTTGCAGCGTCGAGCCTCTGCCGAACCGTGGTTTGCTGGCGCTCCAAGGCCCCAAGGCCGCAGCTGTGATGGCGCGGTTAGCACCTGGCGCAGAGAAATTTGTCTTCATGACGGGCGGCGCTTGCACCATTGCGGGTGTGCCATGCCTGGTAACGCGCAGCGGCTATACGGGTGAAGATGGCTTCGAGATCTCGGTTCCTGCGGCGCAGGCACAGGCCCTCGCGCGCGAATTACTCGCTCAGCCCGAGGTCGCACCGATTGGCCTGGGCGCGCGCAACTCGCTTCGCTTGGAGGCCGGTCTGTGTCTGTATGGGAATGACATTGATCGCCAGACCACGCCGAGCGAAGCCGGGCTGAACTGGGCCATTCAGAAAGTGCGCCGCAACGCAGGCGCGCGCGCGGGCGGCTTTCCGGGGGCATCCATTGTTCTGGCGCAAATCGAAGACCCGGCTCAATTGACGCGCAAGCGCGTCGGCCTGATCGCCACCGAACGCGTACCAGTACGCGAGCCTGCCGTGCTGGAGAGCATGGAGGGCCAAGCGGTCGGTCAAGTGACCAGTGGGCTGCTCAGTACCACGCTCGATCAGCCCATCGCCATGGCCTATGTCGGCGCCGACTACGCAGCCATTGGCACTGAACTCTTTGCCGTGGTGCGCGGCAAGCCCGTTCCCATGAAAGTCTCTGCGCTGCCTTTTGTGCCTACCCACTATTTCCGCGGTTGAGCGAGGATGAGCGTGCTTGAGCGCGCCAATTCAGAGGCGACCGCCGTCAGTCAGGACCCCCGCTACAGTTCATTGGTGCATCCGTTCCATTCATCTTTCTGGAGTTTTTCATGAGCGTCAAATATTCCCGTGACCACGAGTGGGTCGACATCAGCAACCATGAGGCCGCTACCGTGGGCATCACGCTGCACGCGCAGGAAGCGCTGGGCGACGTTGTGTTCGTGGACTTGCCCGAGGTGGGCAAGACCTTCGCCCAAGGCGATGTGGCCGGCGTGGTCGAATCAGTAAAAGCGGCAGCCGATGTGTATATGCCGGTTTCCGGCGAGGTGGTGGAGGTCAATGAAGCCTTGCGTGCTGACCCGTCACTTGCCAATAGCGACCCACTGGGAACCGGGTGGTTTTTTCGGGTCCGCGTCTCCGACATGACGCAATTCGACGCGCTGATGGATGAGCCGGCCTACACCGAGTTCGCCAAGGGCGTCTAAGCGCCTCTAAGCGCCTGTCCTGGGCCAGCGCGGCCCGTGAGCTTGCGCCTGCTTTTTTTACCAACATCCCGTTCGATGCCCGCAAGCAGGCCGGGTCTCGAACCAGCACTCCACTTGTCCATCCGATGCCGAACGTCACCACGCTGCGCGAGCTTGAAAACGCCACCGAATTTCTGCCCCGTCACATCGGTATCGACTCGGATGATGAGGCCACCATGCTGGCCGCCATCGGGGAGACCTCACGCGCCGCGTTGATTGACTCGATCGTGCCGAAGTCCATTGCACGTGCAGCGCCGATGAAGCTGCCGGCCCCGTGCAGCGAGGCCGATGCGCTGGCCGAACTCAGGGCGATGGCATCGCAGAACCAGGTGCTGCGCAGCTTCATTGGTCAGGGCTACTACGGCACGCACACGCCCGGTGTCATCCTGCGCAACGTGCTGGAGAACCCGGCCTGGTACACCGCTTACACGCCCTACCAGGCTGAAATTTCGCAGGGCCGCATGGAGGCGCTGGTCAATTTTCAGACCATGGTCTGCGACCTCACCGGCATGTCCATCGCCAATGCGTCCATGCTCGACGAAGCGACTGCTGCCGCTGAAGCGATGACGCTGGCGATGCGCACTGTGAAGAGCAAAAGCCGACGCTTCGTGGTGGCGGGGGACGCCCATCCGCAAACCATTGAAGTGATCCGCACGCGCGCTGCGCCGCTGGACATAGAGGTGGTGGTGGCCGATTCGGCGCAGGCATGGGAAGACGCGCTGCAAAGCGACTTTTTCGCCGCCCTGATCCAGTACCCGGCCAGCAGTGGTTGGGTGCACGACTGGGCGCCGGACGTGGTACGCATCCACGCCCAACAGGCTGCCGCGATTTTTGCCGCCGATTTGCTGTCCCTCACGCTGCTTAAGCCGCCGGGCGAATGGGGCGCGGACATCGTGGTCGGCAACAGCCAGCGCTTTGGCATGCCTATGGGCGCAGGAGGTCCGCATGCGGCGTTCATGGCGTGTTCTGATGCTTTCAAGCGCTCGCTTCCTGGCCGATTGGTAGGTGTCAGCATCGATGTGCATGGCGACCCGGCGTACCGCTTGTCGCTTCAAACGCGCGAGCAGCACATTCGCCGCGAGAAGGCCACATCCAACATTTGCACCGCCCAAGTGCTGCCCGCGGTGGTCTCCAGCATGTACGCGGTGTACCACGGGCCCCAGGGGCTCAAGCGCATTGCGGAGCGCGTTGCAAGCTATACCGCCGTTCTGGCCGCGGGCTTGGCTGAACTGGGATGGTCGCGCGCCGACATGCACCACCAGACGGCATTCGACACACTCTCGTACAAGACCGGAGGTGCCACGCAATCCCTTGCGAAACGTGCCCGCTCCTTAAAGGCGAACCTGCGCGTTGCATGGGACGAGTACCTCTGCATTTCGCTTGACGAAACCACGACCCGCAACGATGTCGCGCTGATCTGGAAAATATTTGCGAAGGAGGATCAAGCGCTGCCGAGTTTCGATGCTTTCGAGGCGGGCGTCCAACCCCTGATCCCCGAGTCATTGCGACGAACCACGGCGTTTCTCACGCACCCTGTGTTCAACACACACCATTCCGAAACAGCCATGCTGCGCTACATCCGCCAGCTATCGGACAAGGACTTGGCGCTGGACCGCACCATGATTCCGCTGGGCAGCTGCACCATGAAGCTCAACGCCACCAGCGAGATGATTCCGATCACCTGGCCCGAATTTGCGCACATTCACCCGTTCGCACCTGCCGAGCAGCTTGAAGGCTATCGCTTGCTCGACAGTCAACTGCGCGCCTGGCTGTGCGAAGCCACCGGATACGCGGGGGTAAGCCTGCAGCCGAACGCGGGCTCACAAGGTGAATACGCGGGGCTGCTTGCCATCAAGGCCTGGCACGCCGCACAAGGCCACACCGAGCGCACCATTTGCCTGATTCCCAGCAGCGCCCACGGCACCAACCCGGCGAGTGCACACATGGTCGGGATGCAGGTGGTGGTGACTGCCTGCGATGCCAGGGGCAATGTGGACATGGCAGATTTACGCGCCAAATGTGAGCAGTACAGCGATCGGCTGGCGTGCATGATGATCACCTACCCCAGCACCCACGGCGTATTCGAGACCCAGGTCAAAGTGCTGTGCGCGCTGGTGCACCAGCACGGTGGCCGCGTCTACGTTGACGGAGCCAACATGAATGCCTTGGTGGGTGTTGCCGCGCCGGGCGAGTTCGGCGGCGACGTCAGCCACCTCAACCTTCACAAGACCTTCTGCATTCCACACGGCGGTGGCGGCCCCGGCGTCGGACCCGTGTGCGTGGTGGAGGATCTGGTGCCTTACCTGCCGGGCCACGCTACGGCTGGCATCGCCGGTGGTGTGGGCGCGGTGAGCGCAGCGCCGCTGGGCAACGCTGCGGTCCTGCCGATCTCGTGGATGTACATCCGCATGATGGGCGCGCAGGGATTGAAAGCTGCCACCGAGGTAGCCATCCTGTCGGCAAATTACATCAGCGCACGCCTGAGGCCGCACTACCCGACGCTCTACTCCAGCGAGGGAAAGAATGGCAAGCCAGGCCATGTAGCACACGAGTGCATCCTCGACCTGCGACCGCTCAAGGAGACCAGCGGCGTGATGGCGGAAGACGTGGCCAAGCGGCTGATCGACTATGGCTTCCATGCGCCCACGCTCAGTTTTCCTGTGCCCAATACTTTGATGGTGGAGCCAACAGAAAGCGAGAACTTGCAAGAGCTCGACCGCTTCATCGACGCCATGATCGCGATTCGCGAAGAGATCCGCCAGGTGGAGTCGGGCGCTTGGCCGCGCGATGACAACCCGCTCAAGCACGCGCCGCACACGGCAGCGGCACTGCTGGATGAAAAGTGGTCGCATCCTTATCCACGCGTGCTCGCGGCCTATCCACTGCCCGCACTTCGGCAGAACAAATACTGGGCCCCCATCGGGCGCGTGGACAACGTATGGGGCGACCGAAACCTCTTCTGCGCGTGCATACCCATTGCCGATGATTTGCAGCTCGCTACGAGCACGCAATCGACGGCGTAGCGCGCCCGGGAGCGGCGTACACTGGCGCGCACACCCCAGCCATGGCGCCTGCGTGCGCCGGTGCAAGCCGCATGACAGAACCCGACCTTTCATATCTCCTGCGACGCCTAGACTCTGGCAGGGAACCGAGCGACGCTCTGAATGCCGTCCCGCTGGAGCGCCGCAACCGGGAAGAGCGTCCATCTGGGCGCACGGCTGAGCTTATTTCGCAGCTGCGCAGCTATCAGGCCGAACTGGAAAATCAGAACAAGGTCTTGCGTTACAGCCAAGCTGCGGCGGAGAGTGCTTCGGAGCGGTTCGAGGCGCTGTTTGCCAGCGTCCCTCTGGCCCTGATGGTGGTGGACGAGCACGGTTGGGTGGCGCAGGCCAATGCCATGGCTCACTGGTCATTTCAGCCGGACGAGGGGGACCCCCCACTTCACGCCTTGCTGCCTTTCGTGGCCGACCCCGACGTTCCGCGCGTCCAGCACGCCTTCTCGCTGGCGTTGTCCGAGGGCCATGCAGAGGCGACCGAAGTAGTGTTTCGCATTGGATCCAGCACACAGGTCACGGGGGATTTGCACATCGCACGGATCGAAACCCGACGCGATGATGAAACGCCTCAGTTCCAGTACCTGTGCGCGCTGGTCGACCAGGGCCCCCTGTTAGCCGAGCGACGTGCGCTGCAGCAAAGCAGCTGGGCCTTGCAGCAAAGAAATGAGCAGATCCACGCGAGCGAAAAGCGCCTCGAGGCGATCATCAACTCAGCGCTTGATGCCATCATTTGCGTGGATGAGCACCAGCACATCACGGTGTTCAATCCCACAGCGGCAGCCTTGTTCCAATGCCCCGCCAGCGACGCGATCGGCTGCAAGCTGGAGCGCTTTTTACCGCAGGCTTCCGAAGCCCTGTTGTTCGCTCAACTGACTACTCAGGCGATGCTGGGGGAGATGATCGGGTGCACCGCCAGTGGCCGCAAGTTGGCGGTGGAGGTAAGCGTCAGCTTTGAGCAGCAGGCTGCCGGAGACACCACCACGGTGTTCGCGCGTGACCTCACTGCTAGCAAGCGGGCCGAAGAGCGCAGAAGCGAACTGGAGCACCAGCTTCGAGAATCGCACAAGATGCAAGCCGTGGGCACGATGGCAGGGGGCATTGCACACGATTTCAACAATATTCTGGGCGCCATTCTCGGCAACGTGGATCTGGCGCGGGCCGATTGCCCGGCCGATTCGCCGGTTCAGGACAGTTTGCGAGAAATTGCCAAAGCGGGTCGCCGCGCGCGCGACCTGGTCCGCCAAATCCTAACTTTCAGCCGGAACGACCCGCCTCGGCGCACACCACTTCATGTGACGGGTGTGCTGCAAGACACGGAACGCTTGCTACGCGTGACGCTGCCGCCAGCAATTGAGCTGAGCTTTCGAGCGGGCGAGGCTGTGCCAGCCATCCTCGCAGACGCCACTCAGGTGGAGCAGGCGGCTCTCAACCTGTGCTCCAACGCCATTCAAGCGATGGGCGGCAAGCGAGGCAAGGTGGATGTCGAAACACATGCTGTGACGCCAGACCAGCGCACTTGCGAAAGATTGGGGATAGAACGCGGGCGCTATGTCACCGTGTCGGTTCGTGACAGCGGGCCCGGGATGTCTGCAGAAACACTGGCGCGCGTTTTTGAACCCTTTTTCACGACCAAACCGGTGGGCCAAGGCACTGGCCTCGGCCTCGCAGTGGTGCACGGGGTCATGCGAGCGCACGGCGGTGCTGTCGATGTGCAGAGTGTGCCCGGCCATGGGAGCCGCTTTACCTTGTTTTTTCCCGTGGCGGATGTCATGGAGGAAGTTCCAGAATTTGCTCCCAGCACCTCCGTGCGATTAGAGGCTCTTTTGCCCGGCGGCGACCCCACGCACCACGTGATGTATGTGGATGACGACGAAGCGCTGGTGTACTTGGTGCAGCGCCTGCTGCGCCGGCGCGGGTATGAAGTCAGCGGGTTTACCGACCCGCGCGAAGCCTTGCAGGCCCTGGCCAAGCAGCCGTGGGACTACCACCTGCTCGTGACCGACTACAACATGCCGGGGTTTTCCGGAATCGATCTGATGCGCGAAGCGCGCCGCCTCCACCCCAATCTGCCTATAGCGCTTGCGTCGGGGTATGTCACTCCCGAAATCGAGCAAGCTGCGATGGCAGCAGGTGCCAACGCTCTAGTGCACAAGCCCAATGACGTGGAGGAGCTGTGCGCCACTGTGCAGCGCTTGGTTCGTGGAGAAGTCTGAGCACAAAGCACATGAACAGTGCGTGTATGGACTGCACTGCCATTTCGAGGATGAGCATCTGCTGGTGCTCGAAAAGCGCTCGGGCCTGTTGTGTGTCCCTGGCCGCGGACCTGACAAGCAGGATTGCCTGAGCACCAGAGCGCTGCAGATCTGGCCAGATGCGTTGGTCGTGCATCGCCTGGACCAGCCCACATCGGGACTGGTGCTCATGGCGCGCAGCGCGAGCGTGCAATCTGCCTTGTCTCGAGCATTCGCAGAGCGACGCATTCTCAAGACCTACGTTGCAGTCGTTCACGGAGACGCGGCGACACACGGCGCATGCTCGGCGTCAGGCTGGTCCGTCATCGACCTGCCGATCGCTGCTGATTGGCCGCGCCGTCCCTTGCGAGTCATCGATCATCAGCACGGCAAAGCCAGCACGACCCACTGGCGGAGAATTTCCGGCCCGACGGTTCAAGGCGCCTCGCGCCTGGAGCTTCAACCCTTGACCGGACGCACGCACCAGCTCCGCGTCCATCTGGCGGCCATCGGGCATCCTATCCTGGGCGACGCGCTGTACGGCGACGCGAACTCTGCTTTTCGTCTGCTTTTGCACGCTTCGGAGTTGCGATTCAATCATCCCGTGTCCGATGCGCCGATGGACTTTCGCAGCGCGGCAGCTTTTTGACATGGGTGAACCCTCGCTCACCAGCATGGCCCCAGGGATCTTTGGCTGATGAAGGACCTCGGCTCGCCGCTTAACGGATCAAGAAAGCTCAATGAGCGGGCCAGCAATTGCAGCGGACGCGACCAATCGCCGTCCAACGCGTCGTTGACGCGTGGGTACAGGGCGTCGTTGCGCAATGGCAGCCCCAACGCGGCCATGTGCACTCGCAGTTGGTGACGCTTGCCGGTGACAGGCTGCAACTCGTAGCACGCCCAACGGTCTCCGTGCTCCTTGAGACGAATGCGCGTGACGCTGTTGGGCTCGCCCGCCACTTCCTGCATCCGGAAAAATTCATCTGCTTCGGCAAGGCAGCTTTCGCGAACGGTTGGCAGCACTTGTTCGGACTGCCAGGGTGCCACTGCTTCATAGAGTTTGGAGATTTCGCGGTCGCGAAATACGCTGTGGTATGCGCCCCGCGTGTGCCTTTGCAGTGAAAACAGTACCAAGCCTGCCGTGTCCCGGTCAATCCGGTGCAATGGCGCCAGGTCAACAAGGCCGGTGCGGCGTTTCAGACGCACCAGCAGGCTACTGTGCAAGTAACGTCCAGAGGGAATCACCGGCATGAAATGCGGCTTGTCCGCCACCAGCAGATGCTCATCCTGGTACAAGACCGTTTCGAGCTCGGGAAGCGCAGGTTCGCTATCCAAAGTACGGTAATAAAACAAGCGCAGCCCCGGCTCGAACGGTCGATCAGGCTCGACTAGCACGCCGCATTCGTCCACCACTTCGCCTGACTGCATGCGCTTCATCCAGCTGTCACGAGAAACGCCGGGCAATCGAGCGACTAAAAAATCCAGCATGCTTCCCGACCCCTTGTGCGGAAGCGCGACGCAGCTGGGGCCCACGCCATCGCGCATGGGCAACACATCAGTTCGTTGAGGCCGGTGCATAGATACGCGAAATAATCAACGCAAATTGCGACCTTCGACACGTCGCAAGGACGGCGGCTTGCTGCACGAGGGCTACAAGCCCTCCGTAGTATCCCCAATGCAACGACCCCCCTGCGTAGCTCAAGATCGGCTTGTTGCCTCCACCCATTACGTTTGCCTGCATGTCTGAAGCCTTCACTGATTTTCGAGCAACCGTTTTCTCCAAGACCTCGGCCGGTCAGCAAGAAATTCAGTCACGCTCACTGGGGCTTGCGCCTCTAGCTCGCCGCCTGCTCGTGCTGATAGACGGCAAGCGCACTGGGGCTGAGCTAGAGCCTTTTGTAGCAGGGCAAGATCTGGCTCCACTCCTAAGCGAATTACTGGATCACGGGCTGGTGAGCATACCTGTGGCTCCTGCGGTCACATCCACGGCGCCATCCGCCCCGATTGCGCCCACGTCAACTGGCAAGACAGGTACGGACTGGCTGGCCGCTCTGCCGCCGGCAGAGACACGGTCAGCCAAAGAGCTGGAGATGGCGCGCAATTTCATGACCAACACCGTTAACAACATTTTTGGTCACCACAACCGTATCAGTCTGATTGAAGCGATCCACAACTGCGAGAGCAGCAGCGATCTGCGTGACGTGTACGACATGTGGGCTACTGCTCTGGAGAGCAGCGCTGCGGGTCACAAGAGACTGCCGGAATTCCGCGAAAAGCTGTTCGCGGTGCTGTGATGTGACCTCTGATGTTGTCGGCTTACCGTCTGTAGGACAAGCGCGGCACATTCTCAGATCCAGCTGAGTGCCGACCGAAATGCGGTGCTAGCCGCTTAGCATGGCGCGCAAATGGACCAATCTTCTCGAGCTTCTTTGATTCCCACCCCTGAACAGCCAAAGCCTCGTCCAGATTTAGGCGTCTGGGCCAAGCGGGTGTTTCTGGCGCTAGTGGGGACATTCTTTTTACTTGTCATCGCGGCCGTTTTGGCCGTCATGCTGATCGACTGGAATCGGGCCAAGCCGTGGGTCAACGAGCGCGTGTCGCAGGCGACAGGCCGGCACTTTGAGGTCCGCGGGGATTTGGAAGCGCAATGGGTGTGGCCCCAGCCTCTGGACTCAGGCTGGCGGCATTGGGTGCCAAGCGTGATGGTACAAGCCGATGAAATCGAGCTGGGAAACCGACCGGCATTTGGAGCTTTCGGCGCTTTGAGCTCGGTCGACTCGCGCGACAAGCCGCCGTCGTTGCAACCGGGAAAGCAACAGCGGGACGCCACAGCGACGCCCGAGCAAACGCCTGCAAGCCCGGACGAATCGACCGCCACTGCAGAACAGGTGACTGCGCCCCTGGTGATGGCGCGCATCGGCACTGCGCGGGCCACATTGCAACTTTTGCCGCTGCTGGGTCGGTTCGTGTTGATTGACAGCCTGGAATTAGCGCGACCAGACGTGGCGTTGGCCCGTAAGGCTGATGGAGAAAACAATTGGACGTTCCCCATAACCACCAAGGATGACGCCTCCAAACCCAACCCGTGGCGCGTAGATGTCAGGCAGCTTGCGCTTTCCAGCGGCCAAGTGGCTTATGCCGACGCAGCACAAAAGCTCGCCTTGCGCGCGGTGGTAGATACCGACGTCGCTTCAACCGAGGAATCGAATGCCGAATCAAAGTCACAAAACGAAGAGGCAGACAATGCTCCAAAGGCTCAGCGCTACGGGCTGTCCATCAAGCTAAGCGGAAAGTACCGAGATGCGGTGGTCACAGGAAGTGGCCGCGCCGGAAAACTGCTTACGCTGCGTGAAACAGAGCTTCAGTATCCGGTCGAATTTGAACTAAGTGCGGGCAGCATGCTCGCGACCGCGACAGGAACCCTGTCTAACCCGCGCAAACTGAACGGGGTCGACATGATGGTCACGCTGGCGGGCGACAGCATGTCTGATCTGTACGATCTCACGGGTCTGGTGCTTCCCAGCACGCCGCCATTCAAGACCAGCGGCCACCTGGTCGGGAGTTTGGAGCCCAATCGAGGCACGTGGGATTACGAGGATTTTTCGGGCGTTTTGGGCAAGAGCGACCTTCAAGGGCACCTCACCTATTCCTCTGGGCAAGACCGCCCGAAACTCAAGGGCCAGATCAAATCGCGCAAGTTGCAGCTGGCAGACCTAGGTCCTTTGGTGGGCACGCCGGACGGTGCAGACGCGAACAAGAGAAAAACCACCCGCCCCGGCAAAGTGTTTCCAGACACTGAATTTGCTACAGAACGCTGGGACGCTATGGACATGGACATCGCGTTTCTCGGCCAGGAGCTGATCGGTCCGTCCGCACTGCCGCTAGAGGACATGAGCGTGCGGGCCATCTTGAAAGACGGCGTACTCAAGCTCGACCCGTTGCGATTTGGCATAGCCAAAGGTCGCATCGACGCGCAGGTCGAGCTCAATGGGCGCAGGGATCCTTTGGCTGGCGAGGTCCGCGCGACGGTAGACGACCTGCGCCTCTCCGCCCTCTTCCCCAAAGTCGCGCTGCTGGACAAGAGCTTCGGTCGCATGGACGGTGCTTTCGCCTTGCGCGGCAAGGGAAACTCCATCGCAACGCTACTGGCGAAAAGCAACGGCGAATCACGGGTATACATCCGCGATGGCACATTCAGCAAAGAACTGCTTGATCTCGCTGCTCTCAACTTAGGCAGCGTCATCGTGAGCAAATTGTTTGGTCCTGACGAAGAGGTCAAACTGCGGTGCGCGGTCGCCGACTTGGCCATCAAAGATGGCATGGCTCAAACCCGATCCGTGAAACTCAGCACCAACGAAGCGGTTGTAGAAGCCGTAGGCACGCTCGATCTGGGACGCGAATACATGGATCTCAGGATCAAGCCAGAATCGCTGGAGTGGAAGTTCTTTTCGCTCCGCACGCCTTTGCATGTCCGCGGACCTTTCATCAAGCCCCAAGTCAGCATCGAGGCTGCACCCCTGCTCCTACGGGCTGGCGCTGCAGTGGTGGCTGCAGTGGCAGCTCCGGCTGCACTGGCATTGATTCCCATCACGGTACCAGCTGCAGAGGACGACGCCGAATGCGCCAAACTTCTCGCCCGGGCAGACGAAGCCGTGAAAGCGGGTCCTTCTGGCGCCAAGCCCAAGCCTGAAGCAACAGCCCCCGCCAAGCGCCGTTGATAGGCATCAGCCACGCTTGACTTGGGCTTGACCGTATTCAGACCAGATGCAACGGGCTGGCGCTCACCACGATGCCATCGACATCGGCATATAACCAGTCACCCGGCCGCACGATGACGCCGCAAAAGTTCAGAACGACATCCGCCTGACCTTCGCCGCGCTTTTGCGTTGGCATAGGCACTAATGCCAAGGCACGAATGCCCACGTCGGCCGCGTCAAGCTCGTCCGCGTCGCGTACGCAGCCGTGCACCACCACGCCGGACCAGCCATTGACTGCAGCGGCAGTGGCAATGTTGCCACCCACCAGCGCACGTCGCAGGGAACCTCCCCCATCCACCACCAGAACGCGGCCGGCCCCCGGCCCATCGAGCTTGGACTTAATCAGGCTGTTGTCCTCAAAACACTTGATGGTACTGACGGCTCCAGCGAAGGCGCGCTTGCCGCCCCAAGATTGAAAGACGGGCGGAAGCACATGCAATACGTCGCTGACGTCGCCTTTGTGAGCGTCACAGAAATCGCAGGTGGAGAAGGAAATAGGAGCGTTTGTGGACATTGAAATGATCGTCTCAAAGGTTGCGGAGCCACGGACACTGCAACCGGGTTGTGCGTTGTGCGTTGTGCGTTGTGCGTTGTGCGTTGTGCGTTGTGCGTTGTGCGTTGTGCGTTGTGCGTTGTGCGTTGTGCGTTGTGCGTTGTGCGTTGTGCG
>JBBSRE010000046.1:0-12266 GCA_038243365.1 Burkholderiales bacterium
GTCTGCGGCTGTGGTGCTCTGAACGAGGGCGCCACCAACAACTTTGGGCCGCAGTGCGGATTGCGGCAACACCAGGGCCGACTCACGCCGCCCGGTCTGCACTTCAACTGACAAGGTCATGTCTTCCCGCAGAAAGTCGGGCACGGTGCCTACCAGTTCGAACTTGACTTCAATCGCCCCGCGCTGCGCATCGACTGCCGGCGCCAGGCTGAGCACGCGCGCGGCAAAGCGCTGGCCCGGAAACGCATCAGCGACCACGGCGGCGTCCTGACCCGGGCGCAGCTGGTCCAGAAAGCGCTCATCCACTTGCGCCACCAACTGCGTCGGACCGACCAGCGCCAGACTGAGCAAGGCCTTGCCGGGCTGCACGATTTGCCCGGGCTCGACTGAGCGCGTCAGCACGCGGGCGTCAGCAGGTGCACGCAGGGTGGCCTGCGCCAATCGCGCCCGTGCCGCGCCCACCGCAGCCCGGGCGACGTCCAGCTGCGCGCGCGCCTGCGCCACATTGCTTCCTGCATCTGTGCTCGCCTGCACCTGGGCGCGCGCGCTCCTTGCCTGCGCCTGGGCTACCGCAGCAGCTCGACGAGCTTCATCCAGCTGAGCGCCGCTGTAAAAACCTTGGGCTACCAACTGCTCGGCACGCGTGAGCCCAGCGCTGGCGGCGCGCTGGGTGGCGTCTGCCTGTGCCTGGCCAGCCTGCGCCGTGGTGCGACCGCTTCCACGCCGCCCATCCAGCGCAGCACGGGCCTGCTGCTCGGCCGCGTCGGCTTGCGACAGCGCGGCGCGCAGCTCATCGCTCTCAAGCTGCACCAGCACATCATCTTCCCTGACGTCATTGCCTTCGCGCACGCGCACTTTGGCCACCCGTCCGGTCAGCGTGCTGCCGATGTCCACGCGCGAGAGCGTCGCCACACGCGCTGAGAACTGCAGCGTACGAACCAGCGGCGCGCGGCGCACATCGATCACATCCACCAGCGGGCCGCGCCACCACACGGCTCCTGCAACCCCAAGACCGACCAGCACAAGCGCCGCTCCCAGCAGCCACCATGCTCGCCGGCGCGCCGTCATGAAGACGGCCCGGCATCGAACAGGCTGCCACCCGCCTGCGGCGGTGTGAGGCCCAGGTGCCGCCAGGCTGCTGCCGTGGCGATGCGCCCCCGCGGTGTGCGCTGCAGGTAACCCTGCTGAATCAGGTACGGCTCGATCACGTCTTCGATGGTGCCGGGCTCTTCGCCAATGCTGGCTGCGATGTTGTCCAGGCCAACCGGCCCGCCGTCAAAGCGGTGGATCAAGGCTTCGAGCAACTTGCGGTCCATCACGTCAAAGCCTTGCGGGTCCACGTCGAGCATGGCCAACGCGCGGTTGGCGATATCCAAGGTGATGCGGCCGTCGCCCTTGACGTCGGCGTAATCGCGTACCCGGCGCAGCAACCGGTTGGCGATGCGCGGCGTGCCGCGTGAACGACGCGCAAGTTCAAAGCCGCCTTCGGCATCCATCGGCGTTCCCAACAGCCGCGCACTGCGCGTGACGATGCGTCCCAGCTCCTCAGGCGTATAGAACTCCAGCCGGGCGACGATGCCGAAGCGATCACGCAGCGGGTTGGTGAGCCTGCCGGCCCGGGTGGTGGCGCCCACCAAAGTGAAGGGCTGAATATCGAGCTTGATCGAGCGCGCGGCAGGCCCCTCGCCGATCATGATGTCGATCTGGTAATCCTCCAGAGCGGGGTAGAGAATTTCCTCCACCACTGGGCTCAGGCGGTGGATTTCGTCGATGAACAACACATCGTTGGCTTCGAGATTGGTCAGCAGCGCTGCCAAGTCTTTTGGCTTTTCGAGCACTGGGCCGCTGGTCTGTCGCAGGTTCACGCCCAGCTCGGCGGCAATGATGTGGGACAGCGTGGTTTTGCCCAGACCCGGCGGTCCAAACAGCAGCACATGGTCCAAAGCCTCGCCGCGTTTCTTGGCGGCGCCAATGAAAATTTCGAGCTGCTCACGCGCCTTGGCTTGTCCGACGTACTCCTGCAGCAGCTTGGGCCGCAGGGCGCGCTCGATGGCCTCCTCCTGCGGCGATACCGGGGCAGCGGAGATCACGCGCTTGGCGGGCGCCTGAGCGAAGTCGTCAGTCTGGATAGTCACGGGGGCGAGAGTTTCCTCAGTGGGCCGGGCTAGCGCGCATCACTGGGTGGTCCAGGCGTAGTAGGCCGTGCTTTCAAACCTGAAGTCGGGGTAGTTGGCAATCACGAAGTCGCGCTCGCCGGCACTGATGGTGTAGAAGTGCGCGCCGGTTCGGGTGTTGAAGAAACGGTACATCGCCGTGGAAGTACCCCCGGGCGCCGGCTGCGCATACCAGCTGGGCCCTTCGTACTTGAACGCGGGATAAGTGCTCTGAACGAAATCGCGCTCGCGGGCGTTGATGGTGTAGAAGTGCGCGCCGGTCTGCTGATTGAAGAATCGGAACACGGCGCTTTGGTTGGCAGTGGGCGTGGCGTAGGCGTAGAAGGCCACGTTCTCGTAGCGGAAATCAGCATAGGTACGCGATACAAAGTCGCGTTCGTCTGCGCTGGCGGTGTAGAAATGCGCGCCGGTTTTCGCATTGAAGAAGCGGAACACCGGCACCCGTGCAGCGGTTGGGCTCGGGGCCACGCCCAGCCACTGCTTGAGCCCCGCGCCGTAGGCGACGTCGAAGCGGCCGTAGTAATCCGACGATTCAGAGGCGGTGCAAGTCACTGCGCCGCCGTAGAGCGTGCCCACCACGTAGCCGTTGCGAAACAGGGCCGAGCCGCTGCTGCCGCCCTCGGTGGTGCCGCGGGCCCACTGCACGCGGTAGTAATTCCCGCTGGCGGCACGGCAACTGAACTGGGTATCGGAGATGGGCTGGCAGTCCACCTGGCTGATGATCTGGCCAAAGCTGGCCTTGAGCAGATCGGCCCGAGGATGGTGCAGCCCGGCGACCGCTACAGGAGCACCCACCACCGTGGCGTCCCATCCGGCAAACGTTGCGCCAGCTGGCGGCACTTGGTCCAGCCGCATGAGCGCGGTGTCGGTATTCGTGCTGGCATACAGCAGCGTGGCGCCCCCAAACTTGCGCGTTGACAGTGGTGAAAGCGTGCGCGCGTTGCAGCTGGGCGAACGGTAGAACCAATCGGTCTGCACGGTGCTGGCGACGCTCTGCGTACTGATGCAGTGGTTGGCGCTCAGAAAGTACGGCGTTTGCGTGGAACCAGCGTCGTTCAGTAACGTGCCGGTGCAGGCGAAGGTGCTGCCCGACTTGGTGTACAGCATGCGCGCCACCGCATTGCGCTGCTGGGCCAGTTCTTCGTAGCAGGTGGCGTCCAGATTGCAGGGCGAGGACTCATTGATCTTGGTGGTGATCGCCTCTTCCTGCGGGAGGGACAGGTCTTCGAAAATGTGCGACACGCGGGGGATGGACACCTGCATCGCGCGAGGGTCGGTGCCCGCCGGCAGTTCGAATTCGACGGTCTGTTCAGCATCGCCCAGCTCCGGCGTCCACCAGGTGTGCGCGGTCTCGGCATCATCGCCCGCCGCAAGATTGCGCTCTATCGTCTGGAGGATCTGCTGGCCAGAGACTTCATAGACCGTGTTCGGATGCTGCTGCGAGTAGACACGCACCGCCGCACTGCCGGGCAGCGCCATGATGTGCAGGCCGAGCCGCAGACCGTGCGCGCCCTCTGCTGAGACACTGATGGCGGCCACCCGCGCGCCCGTGGGGGTGCTGGTCCAGCGCAGCTGCGCAGCCAGCGCATCGGCGGTAGCCGCGCCGTCCAGCGCGCGCGCTGCACCGACCAGGCGCGCGCCGCCCTCGCCACCCTGCGCGGACGCCTTGGACTGGCTCAACGGCCCCAAGGCGAGCTTTGCGGCTTGCGGTGCGGGTGAGAAAAGCGCGCGCGCCTTCACCGTGGGCAAATCCTGCGAACCGGCAGGCTGCACAAACGCTTCCACCTTGAGCGGAACGGTCTGCACGGCTGGCGCAGTTCCGGCCAGAGGTGCGGCAGCATCACCTCCAGCACCGCCACCGCCGCACGCAACCAGGGTAGCCGCTGCGAGCGCCAGAAAAGCCAATCGAATTCGAGAGCCGGCCATAGTGAGGGAGTCTTTCATGTGGATGAGGCGGGTTCGTTTGAAAGGTGGCCGCGTTAGCGCGCCAATGATTTGAGCGCCAGCCGTATACCGTCGCTCACGGAAATATCGCCCGGAAGTGCCTTGAGTGCAGCCGCAGCTTCCTTGTCGTTGTACCCCAGGGCCAGCAACGCCTGCAGGATATCGCTCTGCTGATCACTGGTAGCCAGTGCCGCCGCGCCGGAAAGTTCGGCGCCCAGCTTGCCTTTAAGTTCCAGCAGCAGGCGCTCGGCGGTTTTCTTGCCAATGCCAGGGACCTTCACCAGGCGCCCTGCTTCTTGCAAGGTAACAGCCTGAGCCAAGTCGGCCACGCCCAATCCCGAGAGCACCGCCAACGCGGTGCGTGGACCGACGCCGGCCACCTTGATGAGCTGGCGGAACGCGGCGCGCTCGTCCGCCGCCGCAAAGCCGTACAGCAACTGCGCGTCTTCGCGCACGATGAACTGGGTCAGCAGGCTGACGCGCTCGCCGATGGCGGGCAGGTTGTAGAAGGTGCTCATGGGCACCATCACCTCATAGCCGACGCCCTGGCAATCAATCAGCACTTCAGGGGGATTCTTCTCCAGCAGCGTGCCGGTCAACTTGCCTATCATTGCGGTCCTTTCCGTCGCTTTGCGCACACCGCGCCTGTCTCGCCCTTAGCACCTCTTGCGCGCACAGCGCGTGTGGCGCTCCACCACTTGCTGGAATTATCCGCGTGATCCTGCGCCACACCTTTACTCCCCACAACAACAACCGCCTGGGCAACCTCTGCGGACCGGCTGACAGCCATCTGCGCACCATCGAGGCGGCGCTGCAGGTGTCCATCGCCCACCGGCATGAGCAGTTCAAGGTCGATGGCCCCAAGGCACGCGCGACGCAGGCGATGGAATTGCTGCAGGCGGTCTACGAGATGGCAGAGCGACCCGTCAGCGACGAGACGATCCAGCTCATGCTGGCGGGCGACGCCGACCTGCCGGCGGCGGAGGTCGACGGCACCGAACTCACCACCCGCCGCCCCGACCTGCGCGCCCGCACCACCACGCAGGCCCAGTACCTGGCCAACATCGCCGCGCATGACATCAGTTTCGGCATTGGACCGGCGGGCACGGGAAAAACCTATCTGGCCGTGGCTTGCGCGGTCGACGCGCTGGAGCGCAGCAGCGTACAGCGCATCGTGCTCACGCGCCCTGCCGTAGAGGCCGGCGAGCGCCTGGGTTTCCTGCCTGGGGACCTCGCGCAGAAGGTCGACCCCTACCTGCGCCCACTCTACGACGCGCTGTACGACCTGATGGGCGTCGAAAAGGTGCAAAAAGCCTTCGAGCGCAACCAACTCGAAATTGCCCCACTGGCCTTCATGCGCGGGCGCACGCTCAACAACGCGTTCATCATCCTGGACGAAGCTCAAAACACCACGCCCGAGCAAATGAAGATGTTTTTGACCCGCATCGGGTTTGGGGCGCGGGCCGTGGTCACCGGCGACGTGAGCCAGATCGACCTGCCCAAGGGTTCGATCAGCGGGCTGATTGAAGCCGAACGCGTGCTCAAGCGGGTGAAGGGCATTTCGGTCACGCATTTCACCACCGCCGACGTGGTGCGCCACCCGCTGGTGGCACGCATCGTGGATGCGTATGACGCTGAGGGCCGGCCCGGCCGCGCCCGGGCCAAAGCGTGATCGGGTGCGACGAGCCAACGCACAGCGCATTCGACGCGAATTGCTTTTTTTTCGATAGCTGGATGCGCAATCCGTATAAGCGCTAGAGGCCTAAAACAGCATGAAAAAACGCCTTCCCGCTTTGACCCTCTCGCTGCAGTTCGCCTGCCTGGACGATGCGGCCGTGCACCGCGCTGCGCTGCCGCGCCACCGCGTGACCCGCTGGCTGCGCCATGCGCTGGCGCTCGACGGCGAAATCACGGTGCGCATCGTGGATGAAGCCGAGGGCCGGCAACTCAATCACGATTACCGGAAAAAGGATTACGCCACCAACGTGCTCACCTTTGACTACGCCCAGGAACCCATCGTGGCGGCTGACCTGGTGTTGTGCGCAAGTGTGGTGGCGCGAGAAGCACACGAGCAGAACAAGTCGCTGGAAGAGCACTACGCGCATTTGCTGGTGCATGGCGTTCTGCACGCGCAGGGCTGGGACCACGAAACCAGCGCACAGGATGCCGACGAGATGGAGGACTACGAGACCGCCATCCTGCAGGAACTGGGCTACGCCGATCCGTACGCCGGCTGAGTTCTGCGCCAGCGCCAGCGCACACCGGTGCCAAGGCTAACGCCGCCCTGTGTCGCGTTGTCAAGCCACTCGTTCCCGCCCTTTTGCGCGAAGCAGCTTAACAATGCCCGTGCGCGCGCAGCAGCCGTTATGCCCGCAAAGCCACTATGGGAGAGGGCTGCGCGTGTCGACAGTGCTGCAGCGCAAGCGCCCCTTGCGGGCACAGCATCGCCCAACCGACTGCGTAGCTGCGCCCGGCGCTTCTAAGATGCGTTCGCACCCCCACGGTGCATGTCCCCTTCGGAGAAACCATGTTCGACAGTGCCCTGCTGCTCACCGCCGCCTTTCTGGCCGGCGCCCTTAATTCCGTTGCCGGCGGCGGCAGCTTTCTGACGCTTCCCGCACTGGTGTTCGTGGGCGTGCCGCCGGTCATTGCCAATGCCACCGGCACCGTGGCGCTGCTGCCCGGTTACATCGCGGGCGCTTGGGGCTTTCGCGAAGACACCGCCGCGCCGCCAGGCCTGTCGATGCGCCTGCTCGTGGTGCTCTCCTTGATTGGCGGCGCCGCGGGCGCCGGGCTGCTGCTGGTCACGTCCAACGAACTCTTCGCCATCGTCATCCCCTGGCTGCTGCTCGCCGCAACTGTGCTCTTCGCGCTCGGCCCCAAGCTGCGCGAATGGACCGCCGGCGGCGCTCCGTCCACCGCCAAGGCCACCATCGGCGTGCTTATCGTCGCCGCGTATGGCGGCTACTTCAACGGCGGTCTCGGCATCCTGCTGCTGGCGCTGTTCGGGCTGCTCGGCCAGACCAACCTCAATGCCATGAACGGCTTGAAGAACTGGGTCTCCGCCCTGCTCACCGCCATAGCGGTGGCCATCTACGCCGCCGGCGGCGTGGTGCTGTGGCCGCAAGCGCTGCTGATGATGGTGGCCGCCACAGCGGGCGGCTACCTGGGCGCGCGCGTGGCACGGCGCATTCCCGCGCCGTGGCTGCGGGGAGGCATTGTGGCGACCGGGCTGGTGATGACGGGGATTTTCTTCTGGCGTCAGTAGGCAAGGGGTTTGGATAGAAACAGCCTGCAACGCTTATTCAGGAAGCGCTAACAGCTGCTTTTTGAATCGCGCCTTCGTCGGTGAACTTGCCCGCAGCGGAGCTGGTCGCTGCATGTCTCATCCGATCGAAATTGCTTGCGCACCTCGGACGCTGTGCGCGGGTCACGCGGCGATCAAGGCCTGTACGGCGGTACCGTCGCAGCGGGCATACATGAAAGGTGCTCAGTTAGTTGTTTCACGGCGGTCGCAAGGACATGCACGCGAATTGAAAGCTACTTTGAAGGCCGCTTTTTTGCGTAATGTTGAGATATCTTGAAACCCGCTCACGGGTGCACTGCCGCCAGGGTGAGCACCGCGTCGTTCCGGGTGCCGTCCATCGCTTCCAGCTATTCGATTCATCGTGTAGGCCCAATTCCATACCCGCCCAAAAGCCGGTCAAAAGTGGATTGTTGTGGCCACAATGAAGGGAGTTCATTTTGAAGCCATCGATCCGACAGGGGTCGACCGAAAGGAAATTGTTATGAAAACCAACCTGATTGCAGCCGCTGCTGCTCTTGCGCTTACGTCGGGCTTTGCCACAGCTCAAACCGCAACCAATGCACCTGCCAACAAATCCGGCACCGTTGTGGTCGTGCCAGCCGTCATCGTTGCGCCCGTGGCGCCAAGAATGCGCAGCGCCGACCGCGCCGCTGCTCTGAAAGATACCAAAGGCCAGATCGAGCAAATGCTCAAGGGCGCGCAAAACCGCGCCGACTACGCCAGGATGCTGGCGACAAACGGCTTTCGCATCTCGTCGATCAACGCCGACAAGAAAGACTTTCTTGAGTACGAGGTGGTGAAGGGAGCCGAGAGCTACGAAGTGCGTCTCGACTTCAAGGACGGCGCCACCAAGGCGACCGACATTGACGTGACCAACAACATGTGGCGCGCACCTTCAACCAAGGCGATGCTCAAGGACAGCAACTATAAAGTTGCCGGAACCATGGCCGCCGACCCTGAGGGCCGCTACAGCGACAGCCGCTACCGCAAGGCATCGACCGACGAGAAAGACCAGCTTGAAAAGCTTCGCACCGCCAACATGACGGCCGCGCAGTACATGGCCAAGATCAAGGATCGCGGCTACAAGATCACGGCGACCAACGATAAGGAAGCGGATTACCTGGAGTACGAGATCCTGAAGGGCGAAAACAGCTACGAGGTGCAGCTGGACATTGATGCCAAGACCAAGGTCATCAAGGAAGTCGACGTGGCCACCAACGTGTGGGACGCCAAGGGCACTGAGCGGGCCAAGGACGCCAAGGAAGCGCTGAAAAAATAAGCTGCTGACCAGCTTGCGCTAACGCATAAGAAAAACGCCGGCAACGCCGGCGTTTTTTGCGCGTAGATGGATCGCCACGCTTGATGCGATAAGCCGCTCGTGCTGCGAATGGCCATAAAAATGGGCTCTAACGCTTATCCACCAAGCGCAAACAGCTACTATTTTTATAGTGACATTTGTGCCGGAGGTACCCGCAGCGGGATCGTCACCGGCCCGTCGTTGACCAGGTGCACCCGCATGTCAGCGGCAAACTGACCGGTCTGCACCACCGCATGCGCAGAGCAGGCCTTCGCCACCAGATAGTCGTACAGCCGCCTGCCGTCATCGGGTGCTGCAGCCTGCGTAAAACTGGGGCGGTTGCCGCCCGAGGTATCTGCCGCCAGTGTGAACTGGCTCACCAGCAGCAAGCCGCCTCCAGTGTCCTGCACGCTGAGGTTCATCTTGCCCGCGGCGTCCGCAAAGATGCGCAGCTTGAGCAGTTTGGCCAGCAGTTTGTCAGCCTCGGCTTCGGTGTCGCCGCGCTCTGCGCAGACAAGCACTAGCAGGCCGGCACCGATTTGGCCAATCACCACACCATCCACCTCCACACGCGCGCTGCTCACGCGCTGCAACACTGCAATCACTGCCTCTCCTTGATCGATCAACCTGTATCGCGTCCGCCAATAGCCCGGCGGCACGTTCATTACAGCACCATCATGCTTCTATTGGCGCGCAAAACCTGCGTGCCAGAATCGCCGAATGACTTCCCGTGTGCGCCGCTTGGTGCTCGTTATGTGCTGGGCCTTGCTGGCCGTTGGAGGCGCTGCGTGGCTGGCGCAAACGCGGCTAACGCAATTGCGCGAGGCGTTTGAAACCGACGCCCGCATCGTGCACCGCCTGCTCAGCCAGCAATCGGTGCAGAACGACGCAATTCTGGCCAGCCTGGCGCTGCTGCAACCGGCCACCGACGGGACCGATGCCGCGCAGCGGTTGCCGTCGGTCTACCCGCGAATCCTGCGGGTTCTGGTGCGGCGTGAGGGCCGACCTTGGCCGGACACACTCCAGCCGGCACTTGAGGCAGCGCTTCTGTCGTCGCAACAGGCGCGCGGCCCCGCCTTGGGCCACGGCGATTTCGGCAGCGGGCGCTACTGGCTGGTGCAGGCTGGCCAGCCGGCCAGTTTCGCGTTGCAGCTGGACCTGCGCGCCACGGTTCCTTGGGATGAATGGCCGATGGACCCTGCCGCCAGCCCAGTGCGGGTGCTGCTGGCCTACGACCATCAGCGAGTGGTGCTGCAGCCCGGGCGCAGCCTGCCCCATGGCTGGCACTACGGTTTCAGCAAAACGCTGGCGTCGCCCGGTCAACCATTTGAGGTGCAGGCCACACGCGATGTGGGCTGGGGCGAGCTGCCGTGGCTGGCCATGCTGGCGTGGGCAACGGCCACCGCTGCGGCGATGGCCGCGTGGCTGGCGGCACGCCGACAGCGCGTAGCGCGCCGGCGGGCTGAAGAATTGTTGCGACTGGGCCAAGTGGCACGCCTGAACACGCTGGGCGAACTGGCCGCCGGCATGGCGCACGAACTGAACCAGCCGCTGACCGCCCTGCTGGCCAGCACACAGGCGACCCAGCGCCTGTTGCGCGAGGAACCACCCGATCTGGAGACCGCGCAGACTGCCATGGCGCAAGCGGTGCGACAAGCGCGCCGCGCCGCCGATGTCATAGGACGTCTGCGCAAACTGGTGGAGCGCCCCGATCCATCCAGCGCGGCACCGGTGTCGCTGCAGGTTGCGGCGCAGGATGCGTTGCACCTGCTCGCCCCGGAGTTGCAGCGCCGCGCCATCACCACGGAACTTCACGCCGAGGCGGGGTTGCCTGACGCGCTGGCCGACCCGGTGGCGCTGCAGCAAATCATTCACAACCTGCTGATGAACGCGGCGCAAGCGCTGGAGCACACGCCCAAGGCACAGCGCAGGATCGTGCTGCTCATGGCGCGGCACGGCGCGGCGCAGTTGCTGCTGTCGGTGCGCGACCACGGTCCTGGCATCGCTGTCGTGGATCGCGAGCGCCTGTTTGAGCCTTTCTATTCCACACGCATGGGTGGCCTGGGTCTGGGACTGCCGCTGTGCGAGAGCCTGGCGCAGTCCATGGGCGGGAGCCTGGTACTGGCCCCGGCATCCGCAACTGAAACCAACAGCGGCGCAGAGTTTCTGCTGACCTTGCCCGCCTCTGAATCGGCGCCCTCATGAACGCAGCGTTCGATTCGCTCTCGCCCGTGATTCACCTGGTGGACGACGACGCAGCGGTGCGCGATGCACTGGCGCTGCTGATTAGCACCGTCGGCCTGAGGGTTCAGACCTGGGCGGATCCGCGTGAGTTTCTGGCGAGCTTTGACCGAGCCAGCGTGGGCGCGGTGGTGCTGGATGTGCGCATGCCCGGCATCAGCGGTTTGGCAGTACTGGAGTCACTGGTGGCCGAGGGGGTAACCCAGCCGGTGATCATGCTGACTGGCCACGGCACGGTCGACATGTGCCGACGCGCCTTCAAGGCGGGCGCAGCCGAGTTCCTTGAAAAACCGGTCGACGACGAAGTGCTGATCGAAGCGCTGCAGAACGCCGTGCGCCAGCACGTGCGATCACGCGAGCGCCACCAGGCGGACCACGCCGCAGCCGCCCGCTACCGCCATCTGTCGCCCCGCGAGCGCGAAGTGCTGGGCCTGATCGTGGAAGGCCTGACCAACAAGGACATCGGCCGCGCGCTGGAGCTCTCGCCCCGCACCGTGGAGAGCCACCGCGCCAGCCTCTTCGCGAAGCTGGAAGCGCAATCGCTAGCCCAGTTGATTCGCCGCTACGCCGCTTTGGTGGAGCACGACACGGGCGAAGCCAGCGCGTAGCGCTTGCCGCACGCCGCACGCCGCACACAAACATCGCACCGACGCCTCTGCTCCGTAGTTCTACTGAGCCTCGCGCGTAGCGGTACGAATAGTCAGAGCGCCGGGCATTTTTTACAGTTCTCTCACAGCGCAACACCGCGCTGCGCACCACCCGGAGAACACCATGTCCACCTCTTTCCACGCCATCAAATCCGTAAGCCTGATTGCTGCTTGCCTGCTTGCCTTCGCCACCACCTCTGCACAGGCCGAAGGCGTGCGCACCGAGCGCAACATGTCGATGGCCCTGGCCAACCAAATCGCCGCCCAAACCGTTGCCAGCTGCACTGCAGGCGGCCACAACGTCACCGCTACCGTGGTGGACCGCGCCGGCACCGTGCGCGCAGTCCAGCGCGCCGACAACGCAGGCCCGCACACGGTGGAAGCCAGCCGCCTGAAGGCCTACACCTCTGCGTCCGCCAAAAACGCCACACTCGCCATCATGGAAAGCGCGCAAAAGAATCCCGCAGCCGCCAACTTGGTCAACATTCCTGGCTACCTGCTGTTGGGCGGCGGCATGCCGGTCAAAGTCGGCAACGAGGTGATTGGCGCTGTTGGCGTCGCTGGCGCCCCTGGTGGTCACCTGGACGAGCAATGCGCCGTGGCTGCCATCGCGTCCGTGCAAGAGCAGCTGAAGTGAGCCTGCCCAACCCACTCAC
>JBBSRE010000047.1:0-12088 GCA_038243365.1 Burkholderiales bacterium
CTGCTTGAACCCATGACCTCTGGCAGCTACCACCTGCAGGGTGCGCCAGTGCAGGGCCTGGACGATGCGGAACTGACGCTGCGCCGGCGCCACACGCTGGGCTTTGTGTTCCAGTTCCACCACCTGTTGCCGGCGTTCTCGGCGCTGGAAAACGTCACACTTCCTGCGCTGATGGGCGAGGGGCGCGTGAGCAGTGCGCAGCGCGAGCGCGCTCGCAGTCTGCTGGACGCCGTGGGCCTGGCCCATGCCATGAACAAGCGTCCCGGGGAGTTGTCGGGCGGCATGCAGCAGCGCGTGGCCATTGCGCGTTCGCTGGTCATGAACCCGCCGTTGGTGCTGGCCGACGAGCCCACTGGAAACCTGGCCACCGCATCGTCCTTCGATGTGTTTGCGCTGCTGCGCCGCATCCATGCCGCGCGCGCCACTACCTTCATCATCGTTACCCACGATCCGCGGCTGGGAGCGCGTTGCGATCGTCTGGTGGAACTGGTGGACGGCCGCATTGGCCGCGACGAAGCCATTGCTGAAGGAGTGGAGCCGGTGCCGAGCGCATTGGCTGCGCCACGACCGTGACATACCAAGCACGTATTTGCTATTAATAGGTGAGCTTTTCGCGCTTGCTGTGTAAGCGAAAGAAGCCAATTTCACCAAATTTTTTGAGCCCTGTGAGTTCTCTGTTGGTCGCTGTCACATCACAGCAGGGCTCTAAGCTCCGGGCACCGTGCTTCGCATCCTGCGAGCTAGGTTCGTGCGCTCCGCGCCCGCGCCATTCGGCGCTACGGCGCGTCTCGCTCGGCGCGGCTCCAGCCGTGCGACGCCACAAAGTCAAACAGGAAAACCTTGAAGCTTTCCGCCGCCGGCGAGAGCGTGGCTGCGCTGCGCTGGTAGACCAGAAACTTGCGCTCGACTTGCGGCTCGTGCAGCGGTTCGAGACGCAGACCATGCAGCTGCACCAGCGACCGGGCATAAGGAAGGCAGGCGGTGATGCCGAGGCCTGCGGCCACCATGCTGAGCGCGGTGGTCATGAAGGTGACCTCATTGTTGGGATGCAGACTCACTTTGCGCAGCGCGCCGTCCAGATCGAGCGAGAGGCGTTCCGCGAACTGGCCCTGCAGTGTGATGAAGGGGTGGCCTACCGCGTCGGCCCAACAGATGCGCGGCAGTTGTTCCAGCGCGTGGCCGGGTGGGAACACCACCATGAAGGGCACTTCGAACAGCAGTTCACCGGTGACATCACGTCCGGCCCCGCGCTCGGGGCCGATGCCGAAATCGACCTCTGCTGCGGCCACGCGCGTCAGCACGCCATCGACTGCGCAGTCGGCCAGTCGCACCTGAATACCCGGTTGCTCGCCCCGGAATGCGGCGATCGCCTCGGGCAGGAGGGTGCACGCCATCAGCTGCGGTGCAGCCACGCGCACCACGCCGCGGCGCAGGGCTTTCAGGTCGGCCATTGCGTCGAGCGCAATGTCCAGGTCTTCCAGTACCTTGTCGACCAGTGGCACAAAGCCCTGGCCCGCCTCGGTCAGCGCGATGCTGCGCGTAGTGCGCTCCACCAGGCGCACGCCCAAGTTCTGCTCCAGCTCTTTGATCAAGCTGCTCAGCGCCGATTGGGTGATGTGCAGTGATGCAGCGGCCTGCGTGAAACTGCCACTGCGCACCAGCGCCGCCAATGCGCGCAACTGCCGAAGGCTTACATTCATCAATTTTCCTTGTTAGTTCAGAAAAATAAAGAGCTTGAATGATAGATGCGAACCCGTTTTAATAGACATCTGCTTCGCATCTTTCGGGATGTTGTAGTGAGCCCGGCGGGGCGAAGTGTCCGCGCTGCCACGGGTGCCCATGCGTTCAGACACGTTCACACTTGAATGGAGACAACCATGAAGATCAAGAAATTTCACCACGTGGCCTACCGCTGCATCGATGCCAAGCAGACCGTCGAGTGGTACGGCAAGTACCTGAACATGGATTTCATCCTGGCCATCGCCGAAGACGAAGTCCCGTCGACCAAAGAGCCCGACCCGTACATGCACGTCTTCCTGGATGCAGGCAACGGCAACATCCTGGCCTTCTTCGAGCTGCCCACCAAGGCTCCGATGGACCGCGATCGCAACACCCCCACCTGGACCCAGCATCTGGCGATGGAAGTGGGGAGCATGGAAGAGATGATGGAGGCCAAGGCCCGCATGGAAGCCGATGGCATCGAAGTGCTTGGCCCGACCGACCACACCATCTTCAAGTCCATCTACTTTCGCGATCCGAGCGGCCATCGGATCGAGCTGGCCGTTAACACCGGAACGCCAGAGATGATGAAGAAGCTCGATGATGTGAAGTGGGACATGCTCAACGAATGGGCCAAAACCAAGAAGGCGCCCAAGCACGCCGCCTGGATGCACGACGGCAGCCACGCCAAAGCCTAAAAACTGAATCCGCCCGCGCGGCCCACCGGGGCCGGGCAAGACCAGGAAACTGCCATGGGAAGTCGTTGGGGACGCAACTGCGTGCGCTTGCTTGAATTCGTCATCGTCGCCTGTCTGGCGCTGATGGCGGTGCTCGTTTTCGGCAATGTGGTGCTGCGCTACGCCTTTGATTCGGGCATTGCAGTGTCCGAAGAACTCTCGCGGCTGCTGTTTGTCTGGCTCATTTTTCTCGGCGCGATTCTGGCTTCGGTGCAGCATGCGCACATCGGCTTTGATGCGCTGATGAAAAAGCTGCCGGTCGCCGGTCGAAAGCTCGCGGTGCTGCTGACCGGCGCCCTCATGCTCTGGGCCTGCGGCATGTTTCTGGTGGGCGGTTGGAAGCAGACGCAAATCAACCTGGGCAACGTGTACCCGGTGCTGGGGATTTCCTACGCCTGGTTGTATGGCGTGGCGCTGGTGTTTGGCGTCGGCACGGCCATCGCCATCATTGCCAACCTGTGGCGCGCGATGCGCAGTCCGGGCGGCCCGGAACTCACTCAAGATCTGGGCGACCGCATCGTTGAAAAAATGCCCGATGTGGCCTCAGCCGGTACGCGGGCTGCGCTGAATGAGCGCGCAGGGTCCGGCAAGGGGGCAACGCGATGACCGCATTTCTCTTTCTTATCGCGCTGCTGGTGCTGATCGCGCTGGGCATGCCGATTGCCTTTGCGCTGCTGTTTTCTGGTGTGGCGATCATGCTGCAGATGGGTCAGTTCGACTCGCAGATCGTGGTGCAAAACGCCATCGGCGGGGCCGATAACTTTGTCCTCATGGCCGTGCCGTTCTTCATTCTGGCGGGCGAATTCATGAACGCCGGTGGGCTGTCGCGCCGCATTGTCGAGATGGCCGGCGCCTTTGTCGGCCACCTGCGCGGCGGGCTGGGTTACGTCGCCATCTTCGCGGCCATTCTGCTGGCCAGCTTGTCTGGCTCGGCCGTGGCAGATACGGCGGCGCTGGCGGCCATTCTCGTGCCCATGATGCGCCAGGCCGGTTACGACCCGGCGCGTGCCTGCGGTCTGATGGCAGCGGGCGGCATCATCGCGCCGGTGATTCCGCCGTCTATCGGTTTTCTGCTATTTGGCGTGGTGGCCAACGTGTCGATTACCAAGCTTTTCTTGGCCGGCATCGTGCCCGGCGTGATGATGGGCGGCGCCTTGGTTATCGCCTGGTGGATCGTGTCGCGCCGAGCCAGCATGGAGCTGGCACCGCGCAAGCCATGGGCCGCGCGGCTGGGGCTGCTGGGCAAGGGTTTCTGGGCGCTGATGCTGCCGGTGATCATCATCGGCGGCCTCAAATTCGGCATCTTCACACCCACCGAGGCGGCGGTGGTGGCTGCCATCTACGCACTGTTTGTCGGCGCAGTGGTCTACCGCGAACTCACGCTGGTCTCCATCTACCGCTGCCTGCTGGCCGCTGCCCGCACCAGCGCTGTGGTGCTGCTGCTGGCCAGCCTCGCCATGGTGGCGTCGTACATGATCACCATTGCCGATATCCCTGGGCAGGTGGGCGGGTGGCTGGGCGTGCTGGGCGACAACCCGCTGGCGCTCACGGCCGCGATGATGTTCGTGATCTTTCTCTCCGGGATGGTGCTGGACTTCATTCCCATCGTGCTCATCTTCACGCCGGTGTTTCTGCCGATTGCCCAGCAGGCCGGCATCGACCCGGTGTACTTCGGCGTCATCTTCATCATCAACTGCTCGCTCGGCATGATCACGCCGCCAGTGGGCGTGGTGCTGAATGTGGTCAGTTCCATTGGCAAGGTCACGCTCGGCCAGGCAGCGCGCGGGATTTTGCCGTTCCTGCTGGCTGAGTTGGCCGTGTTGATCGCGCTGGTGCTGTTCCCGGCACTGGTCATGGTGCCCGCCGGTTGGTGGCGTTGATCCCCGTGACCTCACTACTTTCGCAACCCGTTTTCCCTTTTTTCAACCCAGGAGACACACCCATGAAAAAAATGTCCAAACTGATGGCGCTGGCCCTTGCCGCCAGCTTCGCGGCTTCCGTGCCGTTGACCGCAGCGGCGCAGGTGACGGCCAAGTTCGCCGTCACGCTGCCGGAAAAATCGCACCAGGGCCAGGGAGTGGCCAAGTTCATCGAACTGGTCGACGCCAAGAGCAACGGCAAGATCAAGATCAAAGGCTTCTATGCCGGCGCGCTGGGCAACGATGTGCAGGTCACGTCCGCGCTTCAAGGCGGCACGATTGAGTTCACGGTGCCGCAAACCACCACGCTCACCGGCATGGTCAAGGAATACGAAATCCTCGATTTCCCGTTCCTGTTCTCGACCGTGCAGGAAGCTGAAAAGGTGCTCGACGGCCCGGTCGGCGACAAACTGCTCGCCATGCTGCCCGCCAAAGGCCTGGTCGGCTTGGCGTACTGGGAAAACGGCTTTTTCAATGCCACCAACAGCAAGCACCCGATTGCCAAGGTCGAAGACTTTGAAGGCCTGAAATTCCGCGCGGTGCAAGCCAAAATCTCGCAGGAAACCGTCAAGGCGCTTGGTGCCAACCCGGTGCCATTGGCGATCCCCGAGCTCTACACCGCCTTGGAGACGCGCACCGTTGATGGGCAGGGCACGCCCACCGCCGTGATCGCAGCGCTCAAGCTCAACGAAGTACAAAAGTACCTCTCACTCACCCGCCACAGCTACGGCGCTTTTCTGCCGCTGGTGTCCAAGAAGTTCTGGGACAAGCTCTCGGAAGGGGATCAAAAGATCCTGAAGGACGCCGCCATTGAGGCCCGTTCCTTCCAGCGCGGCGTGGCGCGTGACCAGGCCAAGTCGGCGCAAGCCGCCATGGCAAGCAAGGGCCTGATCGTGAACGACGTGACCGATGCCGAACACGCCCGCATGCGCGAGAAGGTGCAGCCCGTGTGGAAGATGTTCATCCCTAGCGTGGGTGAAGGCCTCTACAAGGAAGTGACCGACCAGATCGCTGCCAAGTAAGCACGCTTCGCACATTGCCTTGCTGCAATGGTGCGTCGCGACAACATTGCGTTGCTGCGCGGTGCCCGGCCATGCCGGAGCGGCCGCGCTCCCCCGGGCTACGCCAACCGCGCGTGGCCCGCATCCTGCTTTTCCAAGGATTGCCCATGAAACTCGCCACCCTCAAAACCGGCGGACGCGACGGCACGCTCGTCGTTGTGCGCCGTGACCTCACCACCTGCGCCCCCGTGCCGCAGATCGCCGCCACACTTCAGGACGCGCTGGACGATTGGGAGCGCTGTGCGCCCCAACTCCAATCAGTGTCTGACGCCCTGAACAACGGCACTGCGCAAGCTGCCCAAGAATTTGACGCAGCGCAGTGCCATTCACCATTGCCCCGCGCTTACCAGTGGGCGGACGGATCTGCGTATCTCAATCACGTGGAGTTGGTGCGCAAGGCGCGCGGCAGTGAAGTGCCCGAATCGTTCTGGTCCGACCCGCTGATGTACCAGGGTGGTTCTGATTCATTCGTTGGACCACGCGACACCATCGATGCCATCACAGAAGACTGGGGTATCGACCTGGAGGCCGAAGTGGCCGTGGTCACCGGTGACGTGGCCATGGGCTCGAGTTCCGAGCGCTGCGCGAAGGGCATTCGCCTGGTCATGCTGGTGAATGACGTGTCTTTGCGCAACCTGATTCCGGCTGAACTGGCTAAAGGCTTCGGTTTCTTCCAGGCCAAACCGGCCAGCGCGTTCTCACCGGTGGCGGTCACGCCCGACGAATTGGGCGACGCCTGGCTGGGCAGCAAGCTCAAGGGAAAGCTGCGCGTGCAGATCAATGGCCAGCCTTTTGGTGAACCAGACGCCGGCGACGACATGGCGTTCAGCTTTGCCCAGCTTGTCGCACATGCCGCGAAGACACGTGCGCTGTGCGCCGGCAGCATCGTCGGCTCAGGCACTGTGTCGAACAAGCAGGGCAGCCTGAACGGCTCCAGCGTCGCCAATGGTGGCGTGGGTTACTGCTGCCTTGCAGAAGTGCGCATGTACGAAACCATCGAAGGCGGCAAGCCCACCACGTCGTTCCTGCAGTTTGGCGACCGCGTGCACATCGAGATGCTGGACGGCAAGGGTGCGAGTATTTTTGGCGCTATTGACCAAACCGTGCGCCAAGTTCCTGCGGCAGGCTGAGGAGCGCAAGCGCATGCTCAAACTCTACAGTTACTTCCGCAGTTCCGCCTCTTTTCGCCTGCGCATTGCGCTCGAGCTGAAGGGCTTGCCCTACGAAATGGCCCCGGTGCACTTGCTCAAGGGCGGTGGCGAGCAGCACCAGCCAGCCTACCGCGCGGTCAACCCGGCGGGTCTGGTGCCCGCGTTGCAGGATGGGAACACGGTGCTCACGCAATCGGTCGCCATCATGGAGTACCTCGACGAGGCCTACCCGAAGTCGCCGCTGCTGCCGCGCGCTGTTCTGGGCCGAGCCTGGGTGCGTGCGCTGTCACTCATCATCGCCTGCGATGTGCACCCGCTGGGCAACCTGCGCGTGCTCAACTACGTCGGCAACACACTGGGCGCCGGAGAGGCCGGGCGCAAGACCTGGGCCAGCCACTGGATCGCGCTCGGTTTTGATGCGTTCGAAGAAATGCTGAGCCGCCCAGGCGCACCCACCGGCCAGTTCTGCCACGGCGACACGCCGGGCATGGCCGACTGCTGCCTGGTGCCACAAGTGTTCAATGCACGCCGCTTCGGGGTGGACTTGGCGTCGTATCCGACCCTGACGCGCATTGCCGAGCACTGCGACACGTTGGCGCCTTTTCAGAGTGCGCATCCAACTCGTCAGGCAGATGCCGCTTGATGCCTTGATAAAGACGAGCGCTATTTAAACTGGTGCACCCAATTTTTTATTTGTTATTGTCTGGTTTATCAAACAATTTTTCAATAGTTTTATTATGAATGCGGGAGCTATTGATCGTCGCTTTATCGTCAGTATCGCCGTCACTCCAGAAGTTAATGTTGAATTGGGCGTCATCGCTTAATTCTACGCGGTGCCAATACTCAGGTGGGCTTACAGCGAATTGTCCTGCTTGGATCACTATTTTTTTCTCAGGCTCGATCGCGGCTTCATTAGCAAATCCAAAGTATGTGACGGTGCCTTGCATCACGCAAATTTGGCCAAAAACGCCTTCTGCTGTGTTGTGATGGGTCAACAAGGCCTTGGGAATTTTGTCCTTGGTAAAAAAATGCGTAGAGCGTTTTATTTTCCAATGACTTGGGATGATCAAATGGCTCATGTTAATTCCTTTGTTACTTGAGATCGGTATTATCGAGTGGAGTTTAATTTACCACAATGGCAGTGGCGGTAGATTTAGTGCGCTGGATGGCATCACCGCAGATGCGGCCCGCTGACGCGCTGCAACTGGCGCATTACGACCGGCCTTGGACCCTGCCTATGTGGGGGCGAAACGAAGCTTGAATAAGAAACTTGGGCGCTGTTGCCGAAGCCGTCGTCACCGCGCAGCGGGTTGTACGGCGCCGCAGCCTGGGGGCGCTACTCCGCCACTTTTCGAGTGACTGCAGAGCGCTTTGATCATGCCGTGGACGATGCAAAACTGCGCCGCGTAGTAGGTGATCAGCACCCAGAAGATCGCCACTGGCAGCGGCTGCACAAACCGGTCCAGTGCCAGCAGCGCATCGCTCAGCATGAACAGGCATGCGCCCAGCGCCACGGTGCGGGCGTCGGGGGTCTGCAGTTGCTTCCAGCGACCCAATGCCTGTGCGGCCATAAGCGCAATCACCAGGACATACACCGCCACCGGAATGCGCAAGTCCGCAGGCAAGCCGCCCGCCCACAGCCACGCATACATGCCAAAGCCCGCCGCGATGGTGATCAGCAGCGCTGCGGGGTGGGCAAACCAGCGCACGCGCGCTGCAGCAAAGCGATGTACGCCAGGTGCGCAATCAGAAAGCTGACCAGGCCCGGGATAAACAGGTCAGGCAGCATCAGGAAAATATCGCCTGCCAAGGACGCCAGCACGGCGAGCGCCAACAACCTCCAGGATTTCGAACAAAATGTGCTTCTAGGGCTTGCTGAATAGGCGCTGGCAGCTATGAATAGAAGAGCAAATATCAGCGCCGCCGGCTTGAACACGAGATGCAGCGTCCACGCGCCTAGAGCGGCGCTGGCCGTTGCCAGCGCGCTGGCTTCCAGCATGCACAGCTCGAGGTGCGCGATGTGTCCGCGCCGTGCTCCCACTACGGCCACCGCAGCAACGCCCAACGCCAGCAGCGCAATCAACGCGTGAACGCCTGTCTGTGAACCCAGCTGCCACGCGAGTAGCGTAGTGGCGATCCCGATCAGCGCTGTGTGCAGCGCACCGAGTGCCAACGGTAGTCGTTCATGCCCAAGGCTCCATGCTCCGAAAGATGGGCCGTGCCCAGCTACAGGCCTGGCTTGCGCGGCGGCAGCCCTCAGGCGCGCGTCCGAATCGGCTTGAAATTCAGGCGGTCGTTTCTTCACGGCTGGCCGAATCGAGGTGCTGCGTATCGCCCCAGCCCACCAGCGTGAGCGCATCAGGCGTCCATAGCAGGCGGTTGATGGCGGCATTCGGTAGCTGCCACGTGCGTGGCGCCTGGATCGTTTGGCCGGTTGCCATGCGGTACAGCACATCCAGCACCCCGCCGTGCGCCACCAGCACGATGTGCCCGCCCACGTGGCGCGCAGCCAGCCGGGTTACCACCGCTTCGATGCGCTCGCGCAGCAGCGTCAAGCTTTCGCCGCCTTCGGGGGCAAAGTGCGGGTCGCGCTTGCGCCAGCGAAGCGCCTGCTCCGGCCATTGCGCTTCAATCTGGGCGAAGGTACGGCCTTCGAGCGCGCCGAAAGAACGTTCGCGCAGGCTCGGCTCGGCATGCATGGGTGCTCCGCTGGCCTCGGCAATCGCGGTGCCTGTGGCCAAGGCGCGTTGCAGGTCGCTGGCATAGACCGCGTCGATTTGCTCGGTGCTCAGCGCGCGCGCCACGTTTGCCGCCTGGGCGCGGCCAGTGGCGTTCAATGCAATGTCGGTGTGGCCCTGTATGCGCGTGCCGACGTTCCAGTCGGTCTCGCCGTGGCGCACGGCAATGATGCGGGTGGCCTCCATGGCTCAGCGCGCGGGAGCTGGCTGATCAGGCAATGCGGGCGACGCAAGCGATGCAGAAGGCACCACCACGGCGGGCGTCGCAGCGCCGGATTCGTTCGGTCTCAAGGGAAAACGCACATTGCGCGGCCCCTCGGGTGGGTTCGGAAAGCCCGCCAGTGCGGCATCCAGCAGCACGCCGAACACGGTCGGCGTGTCGGTCCACACGTCTTCGTTGAAGGCCGACGTTTCGTACACCGTGTGCTGCGTCTGGGCATCGCGCAGCACCAAGCGCACTTCATGACGGTAGATCGTGGGCGGCATATCGCGCAGCAGTGCGCCGGCGCGCAGGCCTCCGCCCCATCCATAGCCAGCGCCAAAGCTGTCGCTCCAGCCCGGTCCCCAGCTTCCTCCCCAAGGGCCATTCGGGTACCAGGGGCCTTGAAGGTAACCCGTGCGCATGCCCACCTCGACTTCTGCGATCAGCCGGGGCGCTGCGTCGTCGCGCTGCAGGCCGACACGCGCCAGCGATGCGTGCGCAAGTGGAGCAATGGTGGCAAAGGAGCGCGGGTTGGCCTGCTGCGACGGCAGCTCCATCAGGCGGTACGTGGGCGGCTGGGGAAGCCCTGCCAGCGTCGAGTACGTCTGCACGGTGCTGTCCACCGTGCGCGGCACCGCGCATGCGCTCAGCAGCACGCAGATCAACAACAAGCCCATCCAGCGTGTCAGCATTTCAAACTCCTTCAGTCCGATGGATCGCCGCACCGGCAGTAGCCGCCGCCGCGATGGGCTATTCGCTTGCGCCGCAGCCGCTATTGCATTCGCATCATCTGCAGCCCTGGCAGACCTGCGGGCGCGGAAAAGGCTTCCGCATCAAATGCCTTGTCACCGTTCTCGTCGGCCACGCCGGTAGCCCGGGCGTTGGCAAAATCGAACAGGTTCGGGTCCAGCAGGTGGCTGGGCACCACGTTTTGCAGCGCGTTGAACATCGTCTCGATGCGCCCGGGAAAGCGTTTCTCCCAGTCTCGCAGCATCTCGCCGACCTGTTTGCGCTGCAGGTTCTCCTGGCTGCCGCACAGGTTGCAAGGAATGATGGGAAAGCCCCGGTGCTCGGCCCAGCGCGCCGTGTCTTTCTCGGCCACAAAGGCCAGCGGGCGAATCACCACATGGCGGCCGTCGTCGCTCACCAGTTTGGGCGGCATGCTTTTGAGCTTGCCGCCGAAGAACATGTTGAGCAGCAAGGTTTGCAGAATGTCGTCGCGGTGGTGGCCCAGCGCAATCTTGGTGGCACCCAGCTCATCAGCCACGCGGTACAGAATGCCGCGGCGCAGGCGGCTGCACAGGCTGCAGGTGGTCTTGCCCTCGGGGATCAGGCGCTTGACGATGCTGTAGGTGTCTTCGTTTTCAATGTGAAAAGGCACGCCGGTGCTGGTCAGGTATTCGGGCAGCACATGCTCAGGGAAGCCGGGCTGCTTCTGGTCCAGGTTGACGGCAATCAGCTCGAAGCGAATGGGCGCGCGGCTCTGCAGCTTTTGCAGGATGTCGAGCAACGCATAACTGTCCTTGCCGCCCGACATGCAGACCATGACCCGGTCGCCTTCCTCGATCATGTTGTACTGGACGATGGCCTTGCCGGTTTCGCGGCACAGGCGCTTTTCCAGCTTGTGGGCTTCGCGCTCGGTCTTCAAACGCTCGGCACTGCGCGCTGCTTCCGCAGGGGCGCGTGGCTCGTCTGCGGTTTGGGCTTCGGTCGTGGCCCAGTCGGTGGGCGTTGCGGTTTGCATTGGGGTTCCTGTTGGGCTGCGTTACCAGGCGCCGGTTTCGACCCGGATCGCCACTTCGCAATCGTCAAAAATTTCCAGCTTGGCGATCTTGACGCGCACGCCCTGAACGCCAGGCAATTGCATCAGCCGATCGGCCAGTTTGCCAATCAGGCTCTCCAGCAGATTCACGTGCTCGGCGGTGCATTCGTCGATGATGATCTCGCGCACCTTGCGGTAGTCAAGCACATGCAGGATGTCGTCGTCGCGCGGCGCCAAACGCTGTGTGCCCAAGCTCAGTTCGGCGTCCACCTGAATCGGCTGAGGGGCGTTGCGCTCATGTTCGAGGATGCCCAGGTTGGCATGAAAGCGCAGGCCGGTGAGGGTCAGAATCTGGGTGCCGGTGGGAGAGTGCATGGTGGGTGTCCGCAAAGCTCACATCATTGAAAAATCACGCTGGAACCGCGTCAGATGCTGGCCGCCGTCTACCAGCAGCGTGGTACCGGTGATGGCGCGGCTCTCCAGCGCAAAGCGCACTGCACCGGCAATATCGTCAGCATCTGAGGAGCGCCCGAGCGGGCTCATGCGGTGCAGCTCCTCAAAGCGTTCTTGGGTGAGCGCGTCGCTGGTGAGCGTCAGGCCCGGCGCCACCCCCACCACGCGCACCAGTGGCGCCAGGGCCATGGCCAGCATGGTGTTGGCCGCTTCCAGCGCCGCCTTCGACAAGGTGTAGCTCAGATGGTCGGGGTTCTGGTTCCAGAGCTTCTGGTCCAGCAGGTTGATCACCGCACCCTGCACGTCGGTCTCGCCAGCCGCAGTGCGCTGCTCCAGGTGCTGGTGC
>JBBSRE010000048.1:0-12078 GCA_038243365.1 Burkholderiales bacterium
AAGGATCACGCGGCGGGGATCAATGCCACGGTGGCCAAGGTGGCCAGCGGCGCCGCCGAAACCATGCCGTATTTCATGGTCACCAACCTGGCGCGCACCTTGGGCGAGCTCAAGGAGCGCAACATCTGGATCATCGGCACCGCTGACGACGCGCCGCGCACCCTGTACCAGGCCGACCTCAAAGGCCCGGTGGCGCTGGTGCTCGGCGCGGAAGGCTCCGGCATGCGACAGCTGACGCGCAAGACCTGCGATGAATTGGTCAGCATTCCGATGGCGGGCGCGGTCGAGAGTCTGAACGTCTCCGTAGCCAGCGGAGTCTGCCTGTACGAAGCGCTACGCCAGCGCACCTGATGTCTGCGCGGGGCTGCACACGGCAAACGCCTGTCGCGCCAGTCTATTTCTTTCTGCCATTGCGCTAGCCCATGAGGGCGGTCGCGCAATGCACCTTTGATTGCTGCTCATGAAAACACCGATCCGTCTTTTCTTCCGAGGTGTCCGAAGCGTGCTCGGCCCTGTAATGTTGTTCAAGGAGTCTGTGACCCGGCCGAAAGGCCTTGTGCGCGCGCCGGAGCAGCAGAAGGGCGTCGACCGAGCCTGCCGCGACCTGGCGCTCTACCAGTACAAGACCTGCCCTTTTTGCATCAAGGTGCGGCAGGAAACACGACGCCTCGCATTGCCGATTCAGTTCGTGGATGCCCAGCACCCCGGTCCTGCGCGCACTGAGCTGATCAATGGCGGTGGCCAGGGTAAGGTTCCGTGCCTGCGCATCACCGAACCTGGCGGTGCGTACCGTTGGCTCTACGATTCGGCCAAGATCA
Source organism: Burkholderiales bacterium (assembly GCA_038243365.1). Taxonomy (GTDB): domain Bacteria; phylum Pseudomonadota; class Gammaproteobacteria; order Burkholderiales; family Burkholderiaceae_C; genus Simplicispira. Next base: position 819 of record JBBSRE010000048.1, read on the forward strand.
ATGCCTACCTGCGTGAGCGCTTTCAAGCGGTCTGATCTCGCGCAGGCGCGGCTTGCAAACTGTGAAGCCGAATCTTCTGGCGCTTGCGTGACACCCTGCAAAGCACTGCGTGGGCGACACTTTTCGCATGACTGATGCGTCCACCGGAGCCCTAGCGGCTGCTTCTATGGCGGCAACTTCGTTCATTGACAGCGAGCACCCAGCCGTTGTTGCGTTTGCACAGACGCATGCCAAAGGCAGTGACGCACGCGAACGCGCAGTAGCCTTGTACCTTGCTGTGCGAGACGGCTTTCGTTACGACCCCTATCGCATTGACTTGTCACCAGCAGGTATGCGCGCCAGCACGGTGCTCGGCCAAGACTACGGTTGGTGCGTTCCCAAGGCGGTGCTGCTGGCGGCTGCTTGCCGCGCTGCCGGGATTCCAGCGCGACTGGGCTTTGCGGATGTGCGCAACCATCTGAGCACCGCGCGCATGCGCGAAGCCATGGCAACCGATCTGTTTCTGTGGCACGGTTTCGTCGACATGTGGCTGGATGGCCAGTGGGTAAAAGCCACGCCCGCGTTCAACATCGAGCTGTGCGAGCGTTTCGGGCTGCTGCCCCTGGAGTTCGACGGACGGGCCGATTCCATCTACCACCCGTTCGACCGCGCTGGAAACCGCCACATGGAGTACGTGCGCCAGCGCGGTACTTTCGATGACCTTCCGTTGGCGCAGATCACCGAAGATTTCCGTCGGGTTTATGGCTCTGCCTTGTTCGATACGGCGGCCCAAGCCGGCGCAGATTTTCAACAGGATGTCGAGAAGGAAACACAGTGACGACCGAGCACAACATTCCTGCTGGATTCCATCCCATCAACGCGGGCGGGCCGTTCATGGAAGCGAACGGGCCGATCTATCTGCTGCATGAAGGCGATGCGGTGAAATTTGGATTTCGCGTCCAGCAACGGCATGTGAACCCGATGCACAACCTGCACGGCGGCATGATGGCGAGCTTCTGCGACATGCTGCTGCCGCTGTCGGCGCACCGCAAGGACACCGCCGTGGGCGCACGTTTTCTTCCTACCATCAGCCTGCAGATCGACTACGTCGCGCCAGCGCCGCTCGGCTGCTGGGTGGAGGGCGAGGCCCAGGTGCTGCGCACCACTCGCTCGCTGGTGTTTGCGCAAGGGCTGGTTTACGCAGATGCGGCGCTGTGTGCGCGCGTCAGTGGCGTGTTCAAGATCGGCCCTGCCTTCGCCATGTAGGCACGGCAGCTAGCCACAGACTATCGTTGACTGACCACGTCGTTAACCGGACCGCCGCGCTACATCCAGCCCAGGGCGCCCAGAACCGCGCCCGCACCCAGCAACCACAGCAGATGCAGCCGCGTGCGCCAGACGAGCAGGCCGCACGCCACACTGATTAACCACAATGGCCACGCACTGGCGGCATCATGGGCTGTGCCCAGAATCCAGGCCGTGGCCAGTACCAGCCCCACCACGATGGGCGCCATGCCCAGACGGAAAGCGCGCACGCTGCGGCGAGTTCGGTTGCGGTGAGTCCATCGCGTGGCCATCAGCGTGAGGGTGGTGCTGGGCACGAGCATCCCCAGCATGCAGACCAAGGCTCCGCACAATGCCCAGGCGCCAGTCGCCACCGGGCCACTACCGGCCTGCGCCGCGGCATTGAGGCCCACGTTCCAGCCCAGAAGCGCCACGAACAGCACGTTCGGGCCGGGGGCCGCTTGCGACAGTGCGATGCTCGCGCTGAACTGCGGGTCGGTGAGCCAGCCGTTTTCGTTAACCAAAATACGGTGCATGTCGGGCGCAGTCCCAATCGCCCCGCCGACAGCCAGTAAAGACAGCGTCAGCATGTGCACCAGCAGGTGCCACCAGTTCACCGCGTCCAGTGGCATCGCCGTGATGACGTTGACAGCCGTCATGGCGGATCTTCTCGTGGCGGCTGGCCGAGCCGTTGCCAGGTCAGCAGGCAGGAGGCTCCGCCCAGCACCAGCAGCACCCAAGGCAGCGGAATGCGCAGCCAGCCAATCGCCAAGGCGGTCAGTAGCACGAGCAGGGCTGCCATGCTCGCGCCAAGCAGGTGATTGCGCAGGGGCATTCCGAGCTTGAGCGCCATCCCGCCGATCAGCCCCGCCGCCACTGCGCCCATGCCGCGCAGTGCGCCTGCCATGGCAGGGTGGTCGCCGAATCGCGCATAGACCATTGCGACCAGGAGCAGCAATGCGGCCGGAAATGCCAACATGCCAGCCACCGCGGCGAGGGCGCCGCGAACGCCAAAGTAGCGATCGCCCAGCATCACGGCGAGATTGACCACATTGGGGCCCGGCAGCACTTGTGCCACGGCCCAGTCCTCTAGGAACTGGGCGTTCGTCATCCAGCGCCGCCGCTCGACCAGCTCGCGCTGCGTGACGGCCAGCACGCCGCCAAAGCCCTGCAGGGCCAGCGTTGTCATCGCAAAAAAAAGCTGCGTGGCGCTCTCGGGTCGCAAGCTGTCGGAGTCTGAAGCAGTCGTCATAAAAAGTGGTGAGAACAGTCTCTAGCGCATACGTAGTGAGCGCTATAAGCTATTAAAAAATAGCGTTCGAGCGCACAAATTGGGCACAGACGTGCGGTATTTGAGCCCTCTTGATATCCCTTTTTTTGAAGCTGTTGCAGATAGATCTGCACACAGAGACGGGCGTTGTCTTGCGTTCGACAGCCGACGTTCTCGCAAACTACGACACATCGCAGACCGCTCGAGCCGGGCTGATGACGCATCGCACTGAGTTCTGAAAAAAGTGCCTGAGTCTCGCATTTACCTCGGGCGCGTACTCGCGCGGCGTATCGTTTGCGCGCTGTCCGACAGCGAAGCCGATCAGCGAAGCGGACACTTGGCGGCTCAAGGAGAGTTCCATGCCATCACCATTACCGCGCTTCCCGTATTTCCAGCGTCGCTCACGTCCTTCGCGCCTGCCTCGCAGCGCCTTGTGGCTTGCATTGCCGTTGCTTGTCTCTGCCTGTGGCGAGTCCAGCCTCCTCGCGCCCGACGCCGACAAGGGCACCACGCCAACGCTCCCGGCGCCGAACAAAACCCTCATTCCCACTGTCAACATTGCACCGGCAGAGCGCTGGGCGGAAGGCGCCACACCCCAGCCGGCAGCCGGGCTCGCAATCACTGCGTTTGCTACCGGCCTGTCACATCCGCGCTGGGTGTTGGGCCTTCCGAATGGCGATGTGTTGGTCGCCGAGAGCAACGCTCCGCCCAAGCCTGAAGATGGCAACGGCATCAAGGGCTGGGTGATGGGTTTGGTGATGAAGCGCGCCGGTGCCGGGGTGCCTTCAGCCAACCGCATCACGCTTTTGCGCGATGTCGATGGCGACGGCCGTGCCGAAGTGCGCAGCGCTTATCTGGAAGGTCTGCATTCTCCGTTTGGCATGGCACTGGTGGGCGACCAGCTCTACGTCGCTAATACCGATGCAGTGGTGCGCTTCCCGTACGTGTCTGGTGCATCCACGATCGATGCGAAGGGTGAGCAGGTGGTGGCACTTCCCGCCGGGCCGATCAACCACCACTGGACCAAAAACCTGATTCCGAGCCTAGATGGCAAGAGCCTTTTCGTCACTGTTGGCTCCAACAGCAATGTCGGCGAAAACGGTCTGGCGGCGGAAGAGGGTCGCGCGGCCATATGGAAGGTCGACATTGCCACCGGAGCACATTCAGAATTTGCCACCGGTCTGCGCAACCCCAACGGTCTCGGATGGGAGCCTCACACGAAGCAACTCTGGACTGTGGTGAACGAGCGCGACGAGTTGGGCAGCGACCTGGTGCCCGACTATTTGACGTCGGTGCAGGAAAGCGGCTTCTATGGGTGGCCTTTCAGCTACTACGGCGACCATGTCGATACACGCGTATCGCCGCAGAAGCCCGAAATGGTGGCGTCAGCGCTGGTGCCCGACTACGCACTTGGCGCACACGTGGCACCGCTTGGACTCGCGTTTGCGAATGGGATGTGGAGTGGCGCTTGGCAGCACGGCACGTTTGTGGGCGAGCATGGCTCGTGGAACCGCAAACCGCTGAGCGGCTACAAGGTGGTGTTTGTGCCGTTCGAGAACGGAAAGCCTGCCGGGTTGCCACGTGATGTGCTGACCGGCTTCGTCAATGCAGACGGCAAAGCCAACGGGCGACCCGTGGGTGTTGCATTCGACGCACGTGGGGGTTTGCTGGTGGCGGATGACGTAGGCAACACGGTGTGGCGGGTCAGTCAGACCGGGCAGGGGGGCGGTTAACCGCACTCCCATCAGCCTGCGGTTAGCTCCCGCGTACTCCCAAGAAAAAAGAGAACCGGTATCGGTTCTCTTTTTTCTTGAGGGTAGTTGCTGATGGGCGCAGTGCTCAAAATACGCCGAAAAGCATCAAAAGCAGCACAACAGTCAGTGGAACTCCAAGCAACCAGGCAATGATAGGCATCTCGATCTCCTTGATTTGATTCGTGATTTCAGATGAATTCACTGTAAGTTGACCGCCGCGTGTGATGCGTCAGCAGAGTGCCTCGACGAACGTAGCGAAACGCCTACAGCTCTTCGCCTGGCGCGAAAAGATCCCAGCAGGCCATGAACAGAGCAGCGACAACCGGCCCGATCACGAAGCCGTTGATGCCTAGCAATGTCAGCCCACCCAAGGTAGAAATGAGCACGACGTAATCGGGCATCTTGGTATCACGCCCCACCAGAATCGGGCGAAGGACGTTGTCTACCATGCCGATGACGGCTATTCCATAGGCAGTCAGTGCCACGCCCTGCCAAGTTGCGCCGGTCGCAAAGAAATAGATCGCCACCGGCCCCCAGATCAGTCCCGCACCGATGGCGGGCAACAGCGACAAGAACGCCATGAGCACGCCCCAGAGGATCGGGCCTTGCACGCCAAGAATCCAGAAGATGATTCCGCCGAGCACACCTTGTGTCACGGCAATCATCATGTTGCCCTTGAGGGTGGCGCGGATCACCGTGGTGAATTTGCTGCTCAGGCGGGCCTTGTGTGCCTCTTCCAGCGGCACGGCGTTGCGGATGCGTCGTCCCAGCGCGCGCCCGTCTCGCAGCAGGAAAAACAGCAGGTAGAGCATGACGCCGAAGCTCACCACGAACTGCAGGGTGTTCTGGCCGATGTTCACCGCCCGTGTGGCGACCAGCTGACTGGCCTGCACGGAGACCGCCGAGAACTTGGCCTGCAGCGACGCGACACTGGTGAGCTCCATGCGATCGAGCCAGCCCACGGCCCACTCAGGCAGGGCGGTGATCACTTGTTGCAAATAGTCGCCGAAATTGAGTTTGCCTGAGCGGATGCGGTCGTACAGCAGCGTCGCTTCCTGCACCAGCGACAGGCTCAGCAGCGTGAGAGGCAGGATGACCAGAAACAAGCAAATCATCAGGGTCGACAGCGCCGCCAGGTTGGGGTGTCTTGGCATGCGTGCCAGCAATTTGCGGTGCAGGGGCGCAAACAAAATGGCAAACGCAATTCCCCAGAAGACCGCCTCGTAATACGGCCAGAGGATGGCGAGGAAAGCGATGGAAACCAGGCAAAGAATCAGCAGGAACGTGCGGTCCTGCAGCTTTGAATCTGTCATGAAGAAGGCCTGTTGAAAGAGGGGCTTGAGGTGAGCGTGTGGCGCGCCCGGGGGAACGTATCGCGGGCAGCCGTCGAATGTACGCGAGAGCGGCCCTGCGCCTTGTGCAAAAGCTTCAGTGGCACAATAGCCCGCATATCAAGGCCCTTCCCAGCCACAGTCGCATCCGCCAACCGGTAAAGCCGTGCCGCGGAGGGTTTCTCAAACCACCCCATGCTTTCCGGAGAAAGCGAAAGGTCAGCGGAATATGAGCGAGACTTCGTCCGTTTACTCAGCCTACCAAGGCAACACTTATCTTTTCGGCGGCAATGCGCCCTATGTCGAAGAGATGTATGAAAACTACCTGGCCCACCCCGGTAGCGTGCCTGACAACTGGCGCGAGTATTTCGACGCGCTCCAACACGTTCCCGCCTCAGACGGCACCGACGCCCGAGACGTTCCGCACCTGCCCGTGGTCAACGCGTTTGCAGAGCGCGCCAAGCAAGGCACCACCAAAGTGGTTCAGGCCCACGGCGCCGACTCCGATTTGGGCCGCAAACGTGTATCCGTGCAGCAGCTGATTGCTGCCCACCGCAACGTGGGCCAGCGCTGGGCCGACCTTGATCCGCTCAAGCGCACCGAACGCCCCGAGATTCCAGAGCTTGAAGTGTCGTTCTATGAGTTCAGTGATGCTGACCAAGAAACGGTCTTCAACACCAGCAATACGTTCTTCGGCAAGGAAACCATGCCGCTGCGCGAGCTGATCAACGCGCTGCGCGAAACGTATTGCGGCAGCGTCGGCGCCGAGTTCATGTACGCCACGGACCAGACCCAGAAGCGCTGGTGGCAGCAAAAACTGGAGAGCACCCGCACCAAGCCGGCATTCAACGCCGATCAGAAAAAACACATTCTTGAGCGGCTGACCGCTGCAGAAGGGCTGGAGCGCTTTCTGCACACCAAATACGTGGGCCAGAAGCGCTTCTCGCTCGAAGGTGGCGAGAGCTTCATCGTGGCCATGGATGAGTTGATACGCTCGGCCGGCGCGCAGGGCGTGCAAGAAATCGTCATCGGTATGGCCCACCGCGGCCGCCTGAACGTGTTGGTGAACACCCTGGGCAAGTTGCCCAAGGATTTGTTCGCCGAGTTCGACCACACTGCGCCCGAGGATCTTCCATCGGGCGACGTGAAATACCACCAAGGCTTCAGCTCTGATGTCTCCACCCCAGGCGGGCCGGTGCATCTGACACTCGCGTTCAACCCGTCGCACCTGGAGATCGTCAACCCTGTGGTTGAAGGTTCGGTGCGCGCGCGCATGGACCGACGCGATGACCCGCACGGCAAACAGGTGCTGCCGGTGCTGGTGCACGGCGACGCCGCGTTCGCTGGTCAAGGCGTGATTCAGGAAACGCTGGCACTGGCGCAGACCCGTGGTTACTCCACCGGCGGCACGGTGCACATCGTGATCAACAACCAGATCGGCTTCACGACTTCGGATCCTCGCGACAGCCGCTCCACGCTGTACTGCACCGATGTGGTCAAGATGATCGAATCGCCGGTGCTGCACGTCAACGGTGACGATCCGGAAGCGGTGGCGCTCGCCACCCAGCTGGCGCTGGAATTCCGCATGGAGTTCCGCAAGGACGTGGTGGTGGACATCATCTGCTTCAGGAAGCTCGGCCATAACGAGCAGGACACGCCCAGCCTGACACAGCCACTCATGTACAAGCGCATTGGCCAGCACCCTGGCACGCGCAAGATGTACGCCGATCGCCTGGCCGCCCAAGGCCTGGGGGACGACATGGGTGACGAGATGGTGCGTGCCTATCGCGCTGCCATGGACGCAGGCCGTCACACGGCCGAGCGCGTGCTGACCAACTTCAAGAGCAAGTACGCAGTCGACTGGACCCCGTTCCTCGGCAACAAGTGGACCGATGCCGGCGACACGGCCATTCCGCTGTCCGAGTGGAAGCGTCTTGCTGAGCGCATCACCACCATTCCCGAAACCGTCACTCCGCATCAACTCGTCAAGAAGGTGCTTGACGACCGCGCCGCCATGGGCCGGGGCGAGCATCCGGTGGACTGGGGCATGGGCGAACACATGGCGTTTGCCTCGCTGGTGGCGGGTGGATTCCCGGTGCGCCTGTCTGGCGAAGACAGCGGTCGTGGCACTTTTACGCACCGCCACTCCGTGGTGCACGACCAGAAGCGCGAGAAGTTCGACGACGGCGCCTACACCCCGCTGCAAAACGTATCAGAGAGCCAGGCGCCGTTCACGGTGATCGACTCCATCTTGTCGGAAGAGGCTGTTCTTGCTTTTGAATACGGTTACGCGTCGAACGATCCGAACACGCTGGTCATCTGGGAAGCGCAGTTCGGCGATTTCGCCAATGGCGCACAGGTGGTCATCGACCAGTTCATCGCCTCCGGCGAAGTGAAGTGGGGCCGCGTGAACGGCATTACGCTGATGCTTCCGCATGGTTACGAAGGCCAGGGGCCTGAGCACAGCTCGGCGCGTCTGGAGCGCTTCATGCAGCTTGCGGCCGACACGAACATGCAGATCGTGCAGCCCACGTCGGCCAGCCAGATCTTCCATGTGCTGCGTCGCCAGATGGTGCGCAACCTCAGGAAGCCGCTGATCATCATGACGCCGAAATCGCTGCTGCGTAACAAGGATGCGGCATCGCCTCTGGCCGAGTTCACGGGTGGCGGTTTTCAGACGGTGATCCCGGAACAAAATCAAGACGTGGTGCACAACGCCGCCAAGGTCAAGCGTCTGATTGCCTGCTCGGGCAAGGTGTATTACGACCTGGTCAAGCGCCGCACTGAAATGGAGAATCTGGACGTCGCCATCGTGCGTGTCGAACAGCTCTACCCATTCCCGCACAAGGCTTTTGCTGCCGAACTCAAGCGGTTCCCCAAGGTCTCCGAAGTGGTCTGGTGCCAGGACGAGCCGCAAAACCAGGGCGCCTGGTTTTTCGTACAGCACTACATCCACGAGAACATGGTGGAAGGTCAGCGCCTGGGCTACTCCGGCCGCGCTGCTTCGGCGTCGCCCGCAGTGGGCTACTCGCACTTGCACCAGGAGCAGCAAAAGGCCCTGGTCGAAGGCGCGTTTTCCAAGCTCAAGGGGTTTGTGCTGGCCAAGTAAGGCAGCGTTACGAATCCAGAACAAACACTCCCAATTTTCGAAAGTATTCCCATGGCTATCGTAGAAGTCAAAGTTCCCCAGCTGTCAGAGTCCGTGGCTGAGGCCACCATGCTCAACTGGAAAAAGAAGGCCGGCGACGCCGTCGCCATTGATGAGATCCTGATCGAAATCGAGACCGACAAGGTCGTGCTCGAAGTGCCCGCGCCGGCTGCCGGTGTCCTGGCCGAAATCCTTCAGGGTGACGGCGCGACGGTCACTGCCGAACAGCTCATCGCGCGCATCGACACAGAAGCGGCTGCGGGTGCTCCGGCCCCCGCGCCGGCATCTGCCGCTTCGCCCACCGCTGCAGCACCAGCGGGCGGCGCGCCAACGGCCGCTGCTGCAAGCGATAGCAAGAGCGGTGTGGCCATGCCGGCCGCTGCCAAGCTCTTGGCAGAGAACAAGCTTTCCGCGGCCAATGTCCCCGGCACCGGCCGCGACGGACGGGTCACCAAGGGCGACGTGCTGAGCGCGGTGGGCTCCGGCGGTGCCAAGGCAGCGCCTGCCGCTCCATCGGCCACCAGCAGCATTCCCACGGGCGTGCCGACCAAGTCGCTGCCGCAAGTCGCAACGCCTTCAAGCGCAGCAGCGCTGGCCGACCGCCCTGAGCAGCGGGTACCCATGAGCCGCCTGCGTGCGCGCATTGCCGAGCGCTTGCTGCAGTCGCAGTCGACCAATGCCATCCTGACCACGTTCAACGAAGTGAACATGGCGCCGGTGATGGAAATGCGCAAGAAGTTTCAAGACGCGTTCACCAAAGAGCACGGCGTCAAGATCGGCTTCATGAGCTTTTTCGTGAAGGCAGCTGTGCATGCGCTCAAGAAGTTCCCGCTCATCAACGCAAGCATCGACAACAACGACGTGGTCTACCACGGCTATTTCGACATCGGCATTGCCGTGGGCAGCCCGCGCGGGCTGGTGGTGCCCATCCTGCGTGACGCCGATCAGATGAGCTTTGCCGACATCGAGAAGAAGATCGCCGAGTTTGGCCAGAAGGCCAAGGACGGCAAGCTGGGCATGGACGAGATGAGCGGCGGGACGTTCTCGATCTCCAATGGCGGAACCTTCGGCTCCATGCTGTCTACGCCCATCATCAACCCGCCGCAGTCGGCCATCCTTGGCGTGCATGCCACCAAGGAGCGAGCGGTAGTGGAGAACGGGCAAATTGTGATCCGTCCGATGAACTATCTGGCCTTGTCGTACGACCACCGCATCATCGACGGCCGCGAAGCCGTGCTCGGTTTGGTGGCGATGAAGGATGCGCTGGAAGATCCGTCGCGCCTGCTGTTTGACATCTAAGCCGCTTTAGGTGGCTCTGCCCACCCGCGCAGCGCCTCGTCGGTGCTGCGCCCGGTGGGTTTTTCGATTCGCTTGAACAAGGATTTCCATGAGCAAGAATTTTGATGTCGTCGTGATTGGCGGCGGCCCCGGCGGCTACATTGCCGCCATTCGCGCAGCACAGCTGGGTTTTAACGTTGCCTGTATTGACGAATGGAAGAACGACAAGGGCGGGCCTGCGCTTGGCGGGACCTGCACCAACATAGGCTGCATTCCATCCAAGGCGCTGCTGCAATCTTCCGAGTATTTTGAGCTCGCCAACAAGCATTTTGTCGAGCACGGCATCACTGCCAGCGGCGTCAAGATGGATGTAGGAACCATGCTTGGCCGCAAGGACGCGGTGGTCAAGCAGAACAACGAGGGCATCCTCTACCTGTTCAAAAAGAACAAGGTCAGTTTTTTCCACGGTCGCGGTTCGTTCGGCAAGCATGTCGACGGCGGCTATGAAGTCCAGGTGACCGGTGACTCTGAGGAAATGCTGGTGGGCAAGCAGGTCATCGTGGCCACCGGCTCCAACGCACGCCCGCTGCCGGGTGCTGATTTTGACGAAGTCAACGTGCTGTCGAACGACGGCGCGCTGCGTGTGGGCGCGGTGCCCAAAACGCTGGGTGTCATTGGCTCGGGCGTGATCGGCCTGGAAATGGGTTCAGTCTGGCGCCGCCTGGGTGCGGATGTCACCATCCTTGAAGGCCTGCCAACTTTTCTGGGCGCGGTCGATCAGCAGATCGCCAAGGAAGCCAAGAAAGCGTTCGACAAGCAAGGTCTCAAGATCGAGCTGGGCATCAAGATCAGCGATGTCAAGAACGGCAAAAAGGGCGTGAGCATCGCCTACACCGACGCCAAGGGCGAAAGTAAAAAACTCGATGTCGACAAGCTCATTGTCTCCATCGGCCGCGTGCCCAACACGATCGGCCTGAATGCTGAAGGCGTGGGCTTGCAGCTGGACGAGCGCGGCGCCATCGTGGTCGACGCGGATTGCAAGACCAACCTGCCCGGCATCTGGGCGGTGGGCGACGTGGTGCGCGGCCCCATGCTGGCGCACAAGGCCGAGGAAGAAGGCGTGGCGGTGGCCGAGCGCATCGCAGGCCAGCACGGCCATGTGAACTTCAACACCGTTCCCTGGGTGATCTACACGCACCCGGAAATTTCCTGGGTC
>JBBSRE010000049.1:0-12074 GCA_038243365.1 Burkholderiales bacterium
AGCGGCGCACCAGCCGGAGTGCTGATGATGCTGTACTGCGCTGCCATCGTGCCCGGTGCTGTGCCCGCCTGGTAGCTCACGGAAATTTGGTATTGGTAGGCATTGCCGTTGCCATCCACGGAAACCTGGGTAGCGTCCACGGTAGTGACAGCGCTACTTCCCAGCAAACGGTCGGCCGGTGTCTGGGCCGTGATCGATGCGTTGAACACGCCGTCGCGCTGCGGCTGAAACATGAATGCTGAGTCGCCGTCCAGCGCCCCCGGAATGCTTACCTGCGAGCCAGCGGTTTGCCCCGCCAGGCCGCTGAAACCGCCATTCGCACTGAGGAACGGCGTGAGCGCGCTGCCGAGCGCACTCATCAGCGGCACGCCGTTGGTGTCCTTGCGGTTGGCGACGTCGCGCAATTGCTCGCGCAGGCCCTGCAGCTGGCTGGCGACCGTGGCGCGGTCGCTCGCACTGAAGCCGCCATTGCCCGCGGATACCACCAGCTCGCGCATTTCCTGCATCAGGCCGACGGCGGCGCCCAGCGAAGATTCGGCCTGGGCGATGTTGTTGCGCTGCACATCCAGCGCGCGTTGCTCGGTCTGGATGCGGGTGATGCGGGTCATGGAGCGCTCCGCCTGGGCGGCAGCCACCGGATCGTCGCTGGCGCGCAGCACGCGCTTGCCTGACGTGAGGTTCTCTTGCAGGTTGGCCAGCGACGTTTGCCGAGCGCCAATGTTGCGCATGGCGCTTTCATACATGGTGGCGCTGGCGATGCGAGGAATCGTGCTCATCTTGTCTCCTAGCGTGCGACTGTCTGCAGCAGCGTGTCGAAGACGCTCTGCGCAATCTGGATCATCTTGGCCGATGCCTGGTAAGCCTGTTGGTATTGGATCAGCCGCGACGCTTCTTCATCCAGGTTGACGCCCGAGACCGACATGCGGTCGCGCTCGAGGTTGGAGGCGAACGAGGACGACAAATCGGCTGCGAACTGGGCGCTTTGGGTGCGGGTGCCCACTGCCGCCATGGCGCCGGCAAATCCGTCGGTCAGCGTTGCGCCATCGAACATGGCTTGGTCGCGCAGGCCCATCAGCGCGCCGGCGTTGCCAGCATCGCGCTGGTACATATTGCCGTACTGCGGGTCAAGGGAGTTGCCTACGGTCACGCTGTCGCCCGTTTTCGGCGTGCCTCCCAGTTCAATTTGCCAACCGTCAATGGCAATGGCTTGACCGGGAACGAAGTTGTACGGGGGGCCAGGGAGGGGCGTTGCCGGCGTCGTGGATGCATTCATCGGGGCGCCGGTATTGCCAGTGAGAGTGAAAGTGGCAGGCGTACCTGCGGTAAAGCTCAGCACTACGCCTGACGCGGGAGGAAGCACCAATGCAGAAGCTTGCCCTGTCGCATTCAAACTGGCCAACTGCAAAGTACCCGCATTCGCCGCGCCCATGGCCGCATTGACCGGGTTGGCTGCTGCCAGTTGGCTGGGCGAGAACTGCTGGGCCTGCATCCTGCCAGCAGTGTCTTTCAATGGGTCGACCAAAAATTTGTCGTTGGCATTGGGCGCGCCCGCCAGTGTGACCTGAAAGCCCCGGTCCGCGAAGTAGGCCGCCAGCGTGGGTTGGGGCAAGGCGCCACCAAACGCTTCTGGCTTCCCACCTGGCTGGCTGGTGATTGTGCCCGCGGTGGCACTGCTGAAAGCCACCACAAAGCTCTGCGCCGGGAGCTTGGTGCGGTCGGTAATGGTGAGGCCGATGCTGGCGCCAGAGGTGTTGGTAGTGGCCGCCGTCGGCTGCAGTGGCAGCACGTCGGCGTACAGCGCCTTGCCGGGCTTGCCGTCCAGCGTCAGGCCGAGCTTGTTCTGTTCGTTCAGCGCCAGCGAGATAGACGATGCCATGCGGTTGAGCAGCTGGCGGCCTTCGGCCAGGTCGCTGTTGTGAAAGCGCAGCAGGCCGGCCACTTCGCCGCCGCCCAAAGTGCTCTCATGCATCTCGATTTTGGTAGACGCGCCCGGCTGCTGGAAGAACAAGCGCTTCTGGCCGCCCGCTGCGCCGAAATCCTGCGCGTCTCCCACCGATACGGCGCCCGCACGGTTGCCCAGCACCAAAGGCTGACTGCCCGCCAGAAACACGCTCACAGAGCCATCGTCGGCCGCCACCTGGCTGGTCTGCACATGCTGGTTGAGATCGCGGATCAACTGGTCGCGCCGATCCAGCAGATCGTTAGGTGGCTGACCGTTGCCCTGGGCTCGGGAGATCTGTTCGTTCAGCCCGGCGATGCTTTGTGCCAGCTGGTTGATAGCGCGCACGCCTCCTGCAAGCTGGTTGCCCACGGTCCCTGCAATGTCGTCCAGCCGCTGGGAAGCGCCCACCATGCGCTTGCCGGTTTCGTCGATGCGCGCCAGTACCAGGCTGCGCGCGGTCAGGTCGGTAGGGCTGTTCACCACGTCCGAGAACGCATTCATCATGTCGTTGATGGCCGCGCCCAGGCCAGTCGGGCCACCCGCAAACACATCTTGCAATTGCTGCAGGCGGTCCACGCGCACGGAGTCACCCGCGCCTACGGCCGCCGCAGAAGTGGCCTGGCGCGTCAACAATTCGTTGTGGTTGCGCAAAATGGTTTGCACGTCCACGCCCTGACCGATGTAGCCCGAGCCGGTGTACTGACCCTGTACCGTCTGCTGCACGGTGGACTGTCGGGAGTAACCGTGCGTATTGACGTTGGCAATGTTGTGCCCAGCGGTCTGCAGAGCCACCTGATTGGCCAACAGCGCGCGGGTTCCGACGTTGAGCAGGCTCATGGCAAAACCTTAGCCTTGCGACTGTTGCGCGCGCAGCGCGCTCTGGATGGCGCCGCCCAGCTTTTGCGCGTAGGCCGGGTCGGTGGCATAACCTGCCTTTTGCAGTTCAGCGGCGTAGGCGGTGGCCGAATCTGTCTTGGCGCGCGCCTTTTCGTAGCGCGGGTTGTCGTTGATCAAGCGCGCGTAGTCGCGGAAAGAGGCTTCGTAAGAATCGTAGGCCCGGAACTTGGCCACCACTTTTTTCGCCACGCCGTTCTCGTACTCGGTGGTGGTGATTTCGGCGACCTTGCCGGTCCAGCCTTTGCTGGCCTTGATACCGAACAGGTTGAACGAGTTGGAGCCGTCCGAGCCCTTGATCTCGCCTTTGCCCCAGCCGGTTTCGTGCCCGGCCTGGCCCAGCATGAAGCTCGCGGGAATGCCGCTGTCAAGCGCCACGCGCTCGGCAGCGTTCTGGTGGTACTGGACAAAATCATCGCGGCCTTTGGGCGCCGGCCCCATGGGCGCGGCCGCACCCAGGCTGGTGCTGCGCGGCACTGCTGGCCGTGCCAGGCTGAGCGTGCTGGGCGATACCAGGTTCACGTCGCCGCCCATGAGCTGCTGTGCCAATTGGCGCGAGATGGCTTCGGACAGGCCGCCCGGCTGGCCGGACATCTGCACCGACAGTTGCTGATCGAGCATGTCGGCGCCCAGATCGCCCTGCGCGCTGTCGAGGAGGCCGGACTTCATGGTGGCCTCGCGCATGCTCTTGATCATCTCGCGCATGAACAGCGACTCGAACTGTTTGGCCGCTTCCTTGGTGGCTTGGGCGCTGTTCTGCCCGGCCTGGAACTTGAGGTTGTTGAGTGAGCGCGCGTCGACGGCCAGCGCGCTGGAGGTGCTGGCAGAAGTCGTGGCAGAGAGGGAAAGCGACATGGTCAGGCCTCCTCGAACAAAAGGGCGCAAGCGAGCGCTGGCATCAGATCACCTCCAGCTCGGCGTTGAGCGCGCCGGCGGCTTTGATGGCCTGCAGGATGGCCAGGAGATCGGCTGGCGTGGCGCCCAGCGCGTTGAGCGCGCGCACCACGTCGGCGAGTTGAGGAGACGGTGGCACCTGGATGATGGCGCCGGGCTCCTGGTTGATCTTGATGCTGCTTTGCTGTGCCACCACGGTCTGTCCTTGTGACAGGGGGGCCGGCTGGCTGATGATTGGCGTTGAGCTGATGGTGATCGAGAGGTTGCCGTGCGCGACGGCGCAGGCGCCCAGGGTTACCGCCTGGTTGAGCACCACCGAGCCAGTGCGGGCATTGATGACCACCTTGGCGGCGGGAGCGGTGGCGGCCACCTGCAGCTCTTCCAGTTCGGCAATAAAGCCTACGCGCGCCCCGGGATCGGTAGGGGCGCGCACCTGCACCGTGCGGCCGTCGAGGGCGGTGGCACGGCCAAGGCCCATGCGCTTGTTGATGACGTCGGCCACACTGCGCGCGGTTTGAAAATCGGAACTGTTGAGGCCCAGGGTGATGAAGTCGCCGTCGTTGAGTGGCGTGGGCACCGAGCGCTCCACCTGTGCACCTTCTGGCACGCGCCCGGCGCTCAGGTGGTTGATCTGCACCTTGCTGCCACCGGCAGAGGCGCCTGCGCCGCCCACCACCACGTTGCCCTGCGCTAGCGCGTAGATTTCGCCGTCGGCGCCGCGCAGAGGGGTCAACATCAAGAGGCCCCCTTTGAGCGACTTGGAGTTGCCCATGGACGCTACGGTGACGTCAATCTTCTGGCCGGGCTGGGCAAACGCGGGCAATTGCGCAGTCACCACCACCGCCGCCACGTTCTTCAGTTGCAGTTGCGACGACGCACCCGCCGGCAGGCTGATGCCCATCTGCTGCAGGTAGTTCTGCATGGCCTGCGTGGTGTAGGGCATCTGCGTAGTCTGGTCGCCGGTGCCGTCCAGGCCGACGATCAAGCCGTAGCCAGTCAACTGGTTGCTGCGCACGCCTTGCACCGCGGCCAACTCTTTCACACGCATGGCGTGAGCGGGCATCGCGGTGGCCAACACAAGCAGCACCGACAGCAAGGCGTTGCCAACGGCTGCACCAAGCACGCGAAAGAGGGATGGGCGCAAAGAGGTCATGGCGCCATTGTGAGATTTCGGCCGAACCGTGATGGGCTGATAAAGCCGGGCTTCACCTGCCAATTGGTGCGGCCGGCGAGGCGCGCTGCCGCAGCAAGAAATAAGGGCAAATTGTGCCGTTAGCGCTTATGGGGTAAGCGCAAGCAGCTATGATAATAGGAGTAATTTCGGCCACACTCCTGCACGAGGCAGTGTGCGGCCGCAACAGCCGGGGGCAGGGCTGTTGCAGACGCGGAGCCGCCCGGGCGTGAAGCGCTCAGTGCGGCGAACGCTAGGCGTCGTTCAAAACGGCGAGACGGTGTTGAAGAAACGGCCCAACCAGCCCGTGACCTGCGCCTCGCTTTGCGCGCCGCGGCCGCGTGACTGGACGCGCACATTGGCCACCTGGGTGGAATTAACGAGGCTGCCCGGTTGCATGGTGCGCGGGTCCACGGTACCCGAGAAGCGCAGCACATCCACGTTCTCGTTCACGCCGATCTGTTTTTCGCCCGCCACGATGAGGTGGCCATTGGGTAGCACTTGCATCACAGTGGTGGTGATAGAGCCGGTGAACGCGTTGGCGCTCTCGGTTCCGCCTTTTCCGGCAAACGTGTTGTTCGTCTTGGCGCCCAGTTTGGTTTTGTCGGTAAAAGCGGTGCCAACAAACGGCAGGGCGCTGATGCCCGCCTCGATGCCTGAAGCGCGGTCCACGGTGGACGACGACTTCTGGCTGGCGGTGACTTTCTCAACGATCACCACTGTCACTGCATCACCCACCATGCGCGCGCGCTGGTCTTCGAAGGCTGGGCGGTAGCTGGCGGTATGGAACAGGCTGCCGGTGGCCGGGCCGCGCACCTGCGGCGGCATGGGGATTTGCGGCGGCGTGGTGGGCAGGATGTCAACGGGTGGCGTGGGCGAGAGGCTGGCGCAGCCGGTCAGCAGTGCAGCCAGCGCGCAGACCCCCAGCGAAATGAGGCGCGAGCTGAAGACGGAGCTAAGGGCAAAGCGCATGGCAGCGGTCCTGACAAAACAAGAAATGAGAGATTGGAAGGCGCGCTCTTACAGCTGCGCCAGCTTGGCCAGCATCTGGTCGGAGGTCTGCACCGCCTTGGAATTCATCTCGTAGGCACGCTGCGTCTGGATCATGCTGACCAACTCCTGCACCACGTTGACGTTGGAGGTCTCGAGGTAGCCCTGCACCATGGTGCCCAGGCCGTTGGTGCCGGGCGTGCCCTGCGTGGGCTGACCGGACGCCGCCGTTTCGACGTAGAGGTTTTCCCCGCGCGGCTCCAGCCCCGGTGGATTGATGAAACTGGCCATGGCCAGGTTGCCGAGCGGCTGCGGCGCCGTGTTGCCGGGCAACAGCGCAGAGACTGCGCCATCGGCGCTGATGCTTACTGCTGTGGCGCTGGGCGGAATCGTGATGCCGTTGGCCACGGGTATGCCGCTGGCGGTGACCAGACGTCCCTGCGCATCCACTTGAAAGGATCCATCGCGCGTGTAGCCCGCAGTGCCGTCCGGCATGGTGACTTGGAAGAAGCCGTTGCCCTTGATCGCCACGTCAAGGTTGCTGTTGGATTGCTGCAGGCCGCCTTGCATGAAGTTGCGGCTTGTGGCGACGGTGCGCACGCCCAGGCCGAGGTGCAGGCCGGTGGGAAGCTGGTTCTGCTCCGTGGTCTGGCTGCCGACCTGCCGCATGTTCTGGTAGATCAGGTCTTCAAAAACAGCGCTGGCGCGCTTGTAGCCGGTGGTGGAGACGTTGGCCAGGTTGTGCGAGATGACATCGAGCTGCGTTTGCTGCGCTTCCATGCCGGTCTTGGCGATCCAGAGAGAATTGATCATGGGGGCTCCTTGCGTGGCGTGCGGGGCGGTAAGCGCGGTGCGCTCAGCCGTTGAGACTCAGCAACTGGCTGGCCGATTTGTCATTGGTTTCTGCGGTGGTCAGCAGCCGCATTTGCTGCTCGAACTGGCGTGAGGCGGCAATCATTCCGACCATGCTCTCCACCGGGTTCACGTTCGAGCCTTCCAGCGCACCCGGCAGCAATCGCGCCGCAGCGTCTTGCGGCACTGGCTCGCCCGAGCGGGCGCGGAACAGACCGTCGTCACCACGCACCAGGGGGTCTTCCGCGGTCGGCGTGGCGAGCTTGAGCCGGCCAATCGCGGAGGGCGGTTGGCCTGCGACCTTGGCAGTGATGGTGCCGTCAGAACCAAGTGAGACTTCAGCGCCAGGCGGCACATCGATGGGCGAGCCGCCATCTGAGAGCACAGGCAAGCCGGTGCCCGTCAGCATCTGCCCGGTGGACGACACTTCAAACCCGCCATTGCGGCTGTAGGCCTCGGTTCCGTCCAGACCCTGCACGGCAAACCAGCTGTTCCCTGTGGCCATGGCATCCAGACTGCGACCGGTGCGCTGCACCGCGCCGGGGGTGTCGCGAAAGCCGGAGGTTGCCTCCAGCGCAAACACCCGCGTGCTGGCGCCTTCGCCCTGCAAAGGCACTGCACGGAAGTTCGAAAGTTCGGCCCGAAAACCGGTGGTCGACGCATTCGCCAGGTTGTTGGACAGCACGGACTGGCGCTGCGCCGCCGCGTTGGCGCCGGTCATGGCGGTGTAGATCATGCGGTCCATGGCGTACTCCTCGTGTCAAACGTTGCGGTCAGCGCAGATTCACCAGGGTCGACATGACCTGGTCTTGTGTCTTGATGGTTTGCGCGTTGGCCTGGTAGGTGCGCTGGGCCGTCATCATGTTGACCAGCTCGGCCGTGAGGTCGACGTTGGAATCTTCCAGCGCTCCAGCGCGCAGCATGCCCAGGTTGCCGGTGCCGGGCTTGCCCATCACCGGGGCGCCGGAGTCGTTCGATTCCACCCAGTTGTTGCCACCCACGGAAGACAGACCCTGCGGGTTGCGGAAGTTGGCCAGTGCCACCTGCGCTTCGGCGCGCGTCACGCCGTTGGAGTAGCTCGCCAGCACCATGCCGTCGTTGGAGATGTTGATGCTGGTCAGCTCACCGGAGGCGTAGCCGTCCTGCTGCAGGTCGGTCACGGCGAACTTGCTGCCGAACTGGGTGGCGTTCTTCAGATCAATGGTGACGGGGAACGGCGCCGGAGGATTGTTTGGGTTGCTGGACGAAGGGTCTACGGTCACCGTGATCGGCGTGGTGTTGGCAGCGGTGTCGTATTTGCCGTTAGCGTCAAACGCCACGGTGCCAATCGAGGCGGCCACCACGGGCGGCACTGCCGTCGGATCGTCGAGCTTGTCGTACACATCCCAGGTGTTGGCGGTGGCGGTCTTGACGAAATACAGGCTCACGGGGATCGCCACGCCCTGCGTATCGAACACGTTGATGGATGTGCCATAGGTGGAACGGGGTGTCGGCGGCACGGTGCTGGCGGCATCCGGCGTGCGCGCGTCCAGGTTCATGGCGGCGGCCACGTTGTCGGTGCGCTTGGCTGGTATCGGGGCGCCGGTCGGGAAGCTCAGCGGGGTGGCTTCGGAGGTGCCGGTGCCAGTCAGAGGATCGACCTTGAAGCCCATTACGCGAGCCCCGCCATTGCTCACCATATCGCCGACCTTGTTCAGCTTGAAGTTGCCCGCGCGGGTGTAGGCCGCAGAACCGTCCGCTTGTTGCAGGCGAAAGAAGCCGCCGCCGTTGATCGCGACATCGAGGTTGTTGCCAGTGATCGTCAGGTTACCCTGTGAAAACTGCTGCGCCACGTTGGCCACTTCCACGCCAATACCGGCATTGCTGCCCCCAGCGGCGCCGATGGACGTGGCCACGATGTCGGCAAACTCGCTGCGCGAGCCTTTGAAGCCCGTGGTATTTGAGTTGGCGATGTTGTTGCCAATCACGTCCAGGTTGCGGCTGGCAGCGTTGAGGCCCGAGAGACCTTGTTGAAAACCCATGGTGTTCTCCTGAAAAAAGTCGAAACGAAAGTCGAAACGAAAGTCGAAAAAAAATGCGGTGTCAGAGGATGGACTTGATGGCGCCGTAACCTGCCGTGCCGCCGCGCGAGAGCTGCAGGGACAGCGCCCCGCCTTCCATGCTGACGGCCGTGACCTGGTCGAGCGAGAGTTCCTGCGCCTGCACCGGTGTGTCGCCGTTGGCTGCAACCACAGAGAAATGAAACGGCCCGGTGGCACCCGCAGTGGAGTTTTCCCACTCGAAGTTGTAGCGGCCCGCCTTCTGAGGTCCCAGGTTGACCGTGCCGACTTCCTTGTTGCTCGCATCCAGCACCTTGACCTGTACCGAAGCGGCCTGGGTCGATAGATCGAACGCGCCTCCTCCCTTGTTGGAATCGGCGTCGTAGGCAAGCGAGTTGTCGGCCACCAGCACGTTCCGGCCCACCATGGCGCTGCCCTGCATGAGCTGCTGCGCGGCGAACTGACTGGACAGGCCTTTGACAGTCTCATTCAGCTGCTGGATGCCGGTGACCGTATTGATCTGTGCGATCTGCGAGGTCATTTGCGCGTTGTCCATAGGATTCATCGGATCCTGGTTGTTCAGCTGCGCGACCAGAAGCTTGAGAAAGCGGTCTTGCGCAGCGGCCGGGTCGCTCGCCGCGTCGGCGCGGGTTCCGCTGGAGTTGGTGTCCAGTACGGAGGACGTGGCAGAAGTAGTGCTGGTGATCATGGGGAACCTTCTAGGCTTGGAGCGTCGGGTCTTGGGGGCTGCGTGTCAGGGCCTATTGCCCCATTTGCAGCGTCTTCAGCAGCAAGGTCTTGGCCGTGTTCATGACTTCGACGTTGTTCTGATACGAGCGCGAGGCGGAAATCATGTTGACCATTTCCTCGACCGCGTTCACGTTGGAATGCGTGACGTACCCCGCGGCATCCGCCATGGGGTTGCTCGGGTCGTGCACCTTGCGTCCGGGGGTTTCGCTCTCCTGGATCGCGCTCACACGTACACCGGCTGCACCGTCTGCGCCCATGGCTTGCGTCTGGAACACGACCTGCCGCGCCTTGTAGGCCTTGCCGTCCGGGCCGGCCACAGCGTCCACGTTGGCCAGGTTGCTGGCCACCACGTTGAGGCGCTGCGTCTGGGCGCTGACGGCGCTCGCCGAGACGTTGAATATGGAGAACATTGACATGGTGGGTCTGCCTCGCTTTTCTTACTGGCCCTGAATGGCGCTCAGCATGGTTTTGGCATTGCCGTTGATGAAACGCAGCGTGGCTTCATAGCGCACTGCGTTGTCCATGAAGGCAGCGCGTTCGCGGTTCAGGTCCACGCTGTTGTTGTCAAGCGAAGGCTGGGTCTGCACGGCATAACCCACCGTACTGCGCTCGCCGATGGACTGAATCGGTGCAATCGGCATATGGCCGGCATCGCCGGTGCCATACTGGCCCGAACGCGCCTCCCTGCTGGTTGCCATGCCGCCTTTCTGGCTGGAGACGGCGTTCAAGGCATCGGCAAACTTCATGTCGCGTGCCGCGTAGCCGGGCGTGTCCGCATTGGCGATGTTGCTCGCGAGCAAACGCTGGCGCTCGGCCCGCAGCACCAGCGCGCTGCCTTGAAAATCCAGTCGTTCGGTCAGTTTGTCGAGCATGTCGCGCCTCACACGGTTTGAGATTCCTCACCGCACAAGGGTCTGCGGCGTGGGTCGATTATGGAAATGCGCGCGGTTTTCTAAAGTGGAAAGAACACAGGAATCAGCGCGCTGTTCCCGGGTTCGAAGTGCCGCCGAATGCCTACATTGGCAGGTGTGAAAAAGGCCGTCATTTCCGCGGCCAGCAGCTTTCAGGAGGCCGCCATGCACACACTTCGTTCAATTCTCCAGCGGGCCTGCGCCAAGAGCGCAGCACATGCCACACGCGCGCTGCTTGCAGGCAGCCTGGTGCTGGGTGCTGCGCTGCCCGCCGCCGCACAGACCGCCGCCGAGTTGTCACAAATCACGCAAAGCTGGATCGACCAGGCGTTGCAGACGGGCGCAGCTTCAGGCCTGCCGCTGCGCATGGAAGTCGATGTCGGCGAACTCGACCCGCGGCTGCGCCTTGCGCCTTGCGCGCGCGTCGAGCCCTATTTACCCACCGGAGCCCGGTTGTGGGGTCGCACGCGGCTCGGACTGCGCTGCGCCGAAGGCAGCACACGCTGGAACGTGTTTCTCCCGGTGACGGTGAAGGCATACGGGCCTGCTTGGGTGCTGACCGGCAATGTGCAATCTGGCGCGACCCTGAGCGAAGCTGACGCTACCCAGGCCGAGGTCGACTGGGCGGACGATCGCGCTTCAGTGGTGGCAGATCCTTCCATGTGGGTGGGTCAAGTGGCAGCTCGGCCGTTGCGGGCGGGCGAAGCGCTCCGCCAGTCGATGGTGCGCGCGCCCAAACTGTTCCAGGCAGGCGCGCAGGTGCGCGTATCCGCTCAGGGCAGCGGCTACGCTGTCAGCGCAGGCGGTCAGGCGCTCAGTGCTGGCAGCGAAGGCCAGACTGTGCGCGTGCGCATGGATAATGGGCGCATCATTAGCGGCGTTGTAGACGAAAATGGAACGATATCGGTCAATCTTTGACAAATAAAATGACATTGGGACTAAAGTCTCAGTCCCACTGGTCGAAAACATTCCTACCAGCTCCCAACTTTCAGGGGGCATGGAGAGGATGATGAAAATAGGTCAAACCCCGGAACTTCCAGCAGCTGCAGCCGCGTCGATTGCTTCCAAGCAATCGAAGGCCAATGCACCAGCCGCCGACGCGACTGCCGCAAGCGGCTCTGCGAAAGGCGCTGCTTCAGTCAATGCGACCAGTGCTGCAGGCGTGCCTGTGACCCTCTCGCGTACGGCCCGCGAAATCGAGCAAAGCGGCCGCACGCCGGGCGAATTCGACGCCGACCGTGTCAAGGCGGTGCGCAGCGCCATCGAGAACGGCACGTTTCGCATCAATGCCGGAGCCATTGCCGACAAGATGCTGGCCAACGCCGAAGAAGACATCACCCGTTCGCGCGGCTGAGTTTTCTCGGGCCGCCGGTTTCGCTAGTAACAATCAACAAACAGAGTCACGTTTGCAGCAGCGTGAGCCCACTGTGGTGCGGTGTGATGCGCCTTGTGCCAGCAGGCCCCTTCTCTTTCAGGTCGCCATAATGGCCGACCATGACCTCCAGCACCTTCCTTGAAACAGCGCTTTCCCAAGTTGAGTCGGCGCTCGCGCTCGTCGGCGATGCACTGCAGGCGTCAGAGGCTCCCCAGTTGCAGCGCGCCAGCGAGCAACTGCGCACCGCGGCCGTAGC
>JBBSRE010000050.1:0-11787 GCA_038243365.1 Burkholderiales bacterium
AGCCGCGTCACCCAGCCTGCTACAGCCGAACTTGGGTAGGCCCTTCGGTATTCTCGCGGTGCTCCCCATGGGCCGCCCTGCGGGGTCGCATCGCTCCGAGCGCCTATGAACGTTGCACCGATATAGAACATACTTCTATGGTAACAAATATGTACATTTTGGTGCAGTATCCGGGGTGTGGCGGTAAGGCCGCCTGCACTGGCGCATCAGGGAACTCCAGCCGAGCCACCAATGGCGGCTCGGGGTGACGATGGTTGCCTCTGGAACTGCGGCGCACGCCACCCACGCATACCAATGAGAACGGGAGGTTTGAATGGTCTATGAGCGACGACATTTCGTACGCGTTGAATTTGACGCACCTGCGCGGCTGTTCGTCGCTGATGCTGTATTGCCAGTGATGGTGATTGACCTCTCGCTCAAAGGCGCTTTGGTGCAGTTGCCGCGTGGAATCCGCGTGGAGAAGTCAGCGATCTGCCGATTGACAGTGCCCTTGAACGGAGACATCGGAGAAATCTCCATGGCGATGCAGGTGGCCCACGTCGACGCCGATGTGCTGGGCCTGTTGTGCACGCATTCGGATATCGACAGCGTCACGCATCTGCGCCGTCTGATTGAACTGCAACTAGGCGACCCCACGTTGCTGGAGCGTGATCTAGGCGAGTTGATCGGCCGAGCCACCTCCTAGTGCGCCTCATAGTGCGCCGCCGTTCGCACCCTTTCGTACACAGACCCGGCGTGCTTCCGACGCAGCACGCCACGCCTGCTTAGCTGCGCATCCTTTGTGTTCGATCAGGCTGCCTTTCCCGATTCCGCTTCCTGCAGCGCGCGCCACATCACCTTGCCGCTGCCGCTCTTGGGCAAGGCATCGACAAACTGCACCGCACGGGGAGCCTTGTAAGCCGCCATATTGGCGTGGCACCAATCCACAATTTCCTGCTCAGTGGTGTGCGCATGCGAAGGTCTCAGTACTACCACCGCTTTCACGCTCTCGCCGCGATAGGCATCGTGCGTGCCGATGATGCAGGCCTCCTGAATGGCCGGATGCCGAAACATCAGTGCCTCCACCTCTGCTGGCCAGACTTTGAAACCCGATGCGTTGATCATGCGTTTGAGGCGATCGGTGAGGAAGAAGTAACCATCTTCGTCCACTCGTCCCAGGTCACCGGTCCGAAAGAATGACTTGCCGCGCCATTCGATGAATGCCGCCGCCGTTGCCTCTGGCTTTTGCCAGTAGCCCTCAAACACCTCCGGGCCGTTCACGATGATTTCGCCCTGCTCGCCCTGGACCACTTCTTCCAACGTGTCGGGGTCGATGACGTAGGCTTCTGTGCTCATGAACGGAATGCCTAGACACTGCTGCTTGGGTGCATGCACCGGATTGGAGTGCGAAGGCGCGGACGTCTCGGTCAATCCGTACCCTTCCGTATAGCGCAGGCCATATTGCTCGAACAGGCGCTGCGCCACCGGCTGCGGCATGGCCGCACCGCCGCCGCCGATATAAACCAGGCTGGACAGATCGAAGTTGGCGAAGTTCGGGCTTCCGAGCAAGTCGATCACCATGGTGGGCACGTTGGTCCAGCTGGTGACCTGGTAGCGCGAGATCATGCGACCTGCCAGATCGCGCTCCCAGCGCGGCATCAGCACCAATGTGCCGCCGCAGTAAATGGTGGTGTGCATCACACTCACCATGCCGGTGATGTGGAACATGGGCACCACCGCCAGCACTACGTTCTCGGAGCTGCCATTGCCCCACAGCGCGCCAGCGACCGCGTTGTGCATGAGGCTGCGGTGCAGGTGCATGCAGCCCTTGGGCAGACCTGTGGTCCCGCTGGTATACGGCAAAACCGCAAGATCGCCGCTGCCCACCACATGCGCGGACGGGGAGCCCTGGAAAGCCATGGCATCGCGCCAAGCCAAGATGCTCCCGCCGCTCAGTTCCGGCGAAGGATGTCGAGTGGTCAACCACGCGTGCCATGCCGGGGGTGGTGCATCGCCGCCGGTCACGTCAGCGTCAAACGCGTCGGTGAAGTGGCTCACGATCAGGTTCGTCAATCCTTCTCCAGCAGGCAGTGCATTGCTCGCCGCGGCGAGCTCAGCCGCCAGGTCGGCGGTGGTGAGGGCGACACGCGCTTGCGGATCGGTGATGTAGTGCTTGAGCTCTTCCGTCCGGTTCATCGGATTGACCGGCACCACCACGGCGTTGGCGCGCAGGATGGCGAAGTGCGCAATGACGAGCTGTGGGCAGTTCTGCATGCACAACATCACGCGGTCTCCGCGCTCTACGCCCAATGCTTGTAGCTGAGCGGCCAGCGTTTCCACTGCGTCCAGAAGCTGCCGATACGTCGTTTCCGTGCCGAAAAAGACCAATGCGGTCTTGTCCGGGTAGCGCTTGGCACTGACGGCCAGGTTGTCCCAGAGCGAAGTGCTGGGGACCGTAATCGAATGGGGAAGCCTGTGGGGCCAGAACGCGAAATGGGCTTGCATGGGGTCTCCTTCGCGGGCCAGTCTAGGGTTCTCGCGCCCTTCCTGAAAAGGGGATTGCCCTTGCAGGGTGTCGCGCCCGAGTCAGTGCCCCAGCCTGTCCCTCAATCCACACAAGCGCCGGCGCGAACGAGATGGCTCTGCAAATGAGATCTGCAGATCAGCCCGCGTACAGGCTTTCATCTGCTGTTTGCGCGTGTGCCGAGCCCGCGCTTGGCAGCACGCTGCTGCGCGAAGAATGCGCCTCTCATGCCTGGCACTGCATTCTTCCTGGGCTGAAGCCGCGCCGCCGAGCAATGGCGGGTGCTCTGGTGCGCGGCCGGCGGCCGCCTGGGCAGTGCCAATCGCGCAAGCCCAGTGCCGCAGGCATCACTCCCACTCGATCGTCGCAGGCGGTTTGGAACTCACGTCGTAAGTCACGCGGTTGATGCCGCGCACTTCATTGATGATGCGACCAGAGACCCGTTTGAGCAGCGGATACGGCAATTCGGCCCAGTCGGCTGTCATGAAATCACTGGTCTGCACGGCACGCAGCGCCACCACGTATTCGTAGGTACGGCCGTCGCCCATCACGCCGACACTCTTGACCGGAAGAAACACGGCAAACGCCTGGCTGGTGAGCTCGTACCACGTCTTGTTGGTAGCTTCGTCTCTGAAGTTGTGCAGCTCTTCGATAAAAATCGCGTCCGCCTGGCGCAGCATGTCGGCGTACTCCTGGCGCACTTCGCCGAGGATGCGCACCCCGAGGCCAGGGCCCGGGAACGGATGCCGGTACACCATGGCGGGCGGCAAGCCCAGCGCTACACCAAGCTCGCGTACTTCGTCCTTGAAAAGATCGCGCAGTGGTTCCAGCAGTTTGAGCCCGAGCTGCTCAGGCAGACCGCCCACGTTGTGGTGGCTCTTGATCGTGACGGCCTTCTTGCTGCCGGCCCCGCCCGATTCAATGACATCCGGGTAGATGGTGCCCTGTGCCAGCCATTGGGCGCCCTTGACGGTCGGCAGGCCGTCAACTCCCAGCTTTCCAGCGGCGTTGGCCTTGAGCTTGGCCGCTTCCTGCTTGAACACCGTGACAAACTCACCGCCAATGATCTTGCGCTTGGCCTCGGGGTCGCTAACGCCGGCCAGTTTTCCAAGAAACAGATCGCTGGCGTTCACGCGGATGACTTTGGCGTGAAGCTTGCCGACGAACATTTCCATCACCATATCGCCCTCGTTGAGGCGCAACAGGCCATGGTCGACAAAGACGCAGGTGAGCTGGTCGCCGATGGCACGGTGAATCAGCGCCGCAGCTACTGACGAATCAACGCCACCCGAGAGCCCGAGGATGACCTCTTCGTCCCCCACTTGCTGGCGAATGCGCTCGACCGCCTCAGTCACATGGTCGCGCATGACCCAGTCGGGCGTGGCGCCGCAGATCTTCAGCACGAAGCGCTCCAGCAATGCCTGACCTTTTTGCGTGTGGGTAACTTCCGGATGGAACTGCACACCGTAGAAGTGGCGCGCCTCATCGGCCATGCCGGCAATGGGGCAACCGTCTGTGGTGGCCATGAGCTGGAAACCAGGTGGAAGCGCGGTGACCTTGTCGCCATGGCTCATCCACACGTTGAGCATGCCGTGGCCTTCCGGTGTCGTGAAGTCCGCGATGCCATCGAGCAACGCCGTATGCCCACGCGCGCGCACCGCAGCAAAACCGAATTCGCGCTGGTTACCGCTCTCCACCTTGCCGCCCAGCTGGTGCGCCATGGTCTGCATGCCGTAGCAAATGCCCAGCACCGGCACGCCGAGTTCAAACACCGCTTGGGGCGCCTTGTCGGTCGTGTCCTCGTAGACGCTGGCGTGGCTGCCTGACAGGATCACGCCCTTGAGCGTGCCGTCAGCGGCGTAGTCGCGCACCCATTGATCGCTCATGTCGCACGGGTGCACTTCGCAGTACACATGCGCCTCGCGCACGCGGCGGGCGATCAGCTGAGTCACCTGCGAGCCGAAATCGAGAATAAGAATTTTTTGGTGCTGCATAACGTTCGACAAATAACTGCAAAAGGAGACAACCCGCGATCGCGTACGACTCGGAGACGAGGCGCCGTCTATCCAGTGGCACCCCGGATCCGGCTCCGCCGGTCCGCTGGAGCCGCCCCCTTGAGGGGGTGACCCCGCGGGCGCTGCAGGGTTGGACTCAGTCCGCGCGGTAGTTCGGAGCTTCTTTGGTGATCTGCACGTCGTGCACGTGGCTCTCGCGAATGCCGGCAGTAGTGATCTCGACAAACTCGGCTTTCTCGTTCATCTCGTCAATGCTGGCGCAGCCGCAGTAACCCATCGCGGCACGTACGCCGCCGGCCATCTGGTACACGATGGAGACCATGGAGCCTTTGTACGGCACCCTGCCTTCGATACCTTCAGGCACCAGTTTGTCGGCATTGGGATTGCCAGTGCTCGACTCCTGGAAGTAGCGATCGGCGCTGCCCTGTTGCATCGCGCCGATGCTTCCCATACCGCGGGAGCTCTTGTAGCTGCGCCCCTGAAACAGAATGACTTCACCGGGCGCCTCTTCGGTTCCAGCAAACATGCCGCCCATCATGATGGTGCTGGCGCCTGCAGCCAGTGCCTTGGCAATGTCACCACTAAAACGGACGCCGCCGTCGGCAATGAGCGGCACACCCGTGCCTTTGAGCGCAATGGCCACCGAATCAATGGCCATGATCTGAGGTACACCGACACCGGCGACGATGCGCGTGGTGCAGATGGATCCTGGCCCGATTCCCACTTTGACTGCATCGGCACCTGCTTCCACCAGCGCAAGCGCAGCGGCGCCGGTCGCGATGTTGCCGCCCACCACGTCAATCTGCGGGTAGTTCTGTTTCACCCATCGCACCCGCTCGATTACCCCTTTGCTATGGCCGTGCGCGGTGTCGACCACGATCGCATCCACACCGGCTTTGACGAGGGCTTCGACACGCTCTTCCGTGCCATCGCCCACGCCGACTGCTGCGCCTACGCGCAACCGACCGGAGCCGTCCCGCGCTGCGTTTGGAAAGCTGGTCTGTTTGGTAATGTCCTTGACCATGATCAGCCCTTTGAGCTCAAACGCGTCGTTCACTACCAGCACGCGTTCCAGCTTGTGCTTGTTGAGCAAAGCCTTGGCTTCCGCCGGGGACGTTCCGTCTTTCTCGTTGACGGTGATGAGCTTTTCGCGCGGCGTCATGATCTGGTGGACCTTGACGTCGTAACGCGTCTCGAACCGCAGATCACGCCCCGTGACGATGCCCACGACCTTGCCGCCGTCGCACACCGGGAAACCCGAAATGCCAAGCTGCTCCGACAACTGCAGCACTTGCAGCACCGTGTGTTGTGGCGTGATGACGACAGGGTCGCGCACCACCCCGGATTCATAACGCTTGACCTTGGCTACGTGCGCCGCCTGATCTTGCGGCGTAAGGTTCTTGTGAACAATGCCAATGCCGCCCTCCTGGGCGATGGCGATGGCCAACCGCGCCTCGGTGACGGTGTCCATCGCGGCTGATACCAGGGGCAGGTTCAGGCGGATGTTGCGGGAAAAATGGGTGGCGAGAGAGGTGTCCTTGGGAAGGACCTGGGAATACGCTGGCACCAACAGAACATCGTCGAAGGTGAGCGCTTTGCCAAGAAGGCGCATGTGAAAGCTCCAAAAAAAGGATTGTACTCGTGGCTATTCGCTGCTCCAGACGCCTCGTCAGCCAGTAAACTGGCCCCATGAACTTGCTTAAACCCTGTTTATTCGCGCTGGCATGCGCTTTTTCGCTCCAGGCAGCTGCTCAGTGGCAATGGACCGACAAGGATGGTCGCAAGGTGTTCAGCGACCGCGCGCCACCGCAGGAAGTTCCTGAGAGAAATATTCTGCGCAAACCTCACCAAATAGTCGCGCCTGCTCCCGCGCCGGCTGCCAACACCGCTGGCAGCACTGCGGGCGCATTACCTGCTAACGGCGCCACGGCCGACGCATCCAAGCCAGCCGTGTCGGCGGCCGGCAAAGGCGTCGACAAAGAACTGGAAGAGCGCATGGCGAAAGCCGAAGCTGAAAAGGCTGCCAAGGAAAAAGCCTATGAGCAGAAGGTGGCTGCCGACCGCGCGGAAAATTGCAGCCGCGCCAAGCAGGCCAAATCCACCCTGGAGTCCGGGCAGCTCATGAAAACCACCAATGGCAAAGGCGAGCAGGTGTACATGGATGACGCGAAGCGCAGCGCTGAACGCAAGCGCGCGGAATCGGTCATCGCGAGCGACTGCGCACGTTAAATAGCTATTGCAGCAATCGCGAAAATCGCAGTCGTCGCGCGCGACTCTGGGCGTTAAGCGAGAAGTAAAGCGCTGATTCGGCGCACGTCAACGGCGCCGATCTTTGGCAAACAGCCCGGCACCGCGGCTGCCTTGGCGCACAAAGCGCTCGCGTCTAGCCACCTTGGGGTCGACCACCAGCTGACGGTAGATTTCTACGCGGTCCCCGTCTTTCAACTGACGCTCCATTGGGCAAACCTTGCCCCAGATGCCCACTTGCCGTGCGGGCAATGGCGGCACTTGCGGCAATGCATCGGCCGAATGAGCAAATCCGCAAGCAAGCAACGCGCTTCCTACGGTGGAACCGTCGGGCACCGTCAGCCGCATCTCCTGCACCACACCTGGCGCAGTGCAATAGGCCACCGTGACGATCAGCGCACTCGCAGGGGTGCTTGCAGGGGCACTTGACGCTTCAGCCATAGACCTGTTCTGCGCGCTTGACAAAAGCGTCCATCAAAGTGCCTGCGATGCGATCAAAGATGGGGCCCACCAGCGCAGCCAGCGTCGCACTGTCAAACCCGTATTCAAGCTGCAGGCTCACACGCGCGGCGCGCTCTTGGGCATTCCCGACAGACTCGAACTTCCAGTCGCCGCTGAGCTGGGAGAAAGGTCCTTTGACCAGCTCCAACACCACGCGCTTTCCCTCCTCGTGAGTATTGCGTGTGACAAAGGTTTGACGCACACCAGCCATGGACATGCCGATCTCTGCAACGATGCCGCTGCTGGTTTGCTCCAGTACCTTCGCGTGGTCGCACCACGGGAGAAATTCAGGGTAGCGCGCCACGTCGGTCACCAGCGCAAACATCTCTTCTGGCGTGTACCAGATCAATACCGATTTGTTGACTTGTTTCATGAATCTTCTGGGTGGCGCCTGGCTGAAATCGCCCAGGCCAGTGCGCCAAGCGACCTCACTAGAATCGAAGCTGCGCGCGAACAGCGATTGTAGGGACGGCACTTGCAGTCCCACGCTGGCGCACCCACCTGCATCTGATGGCCAAGAAACCCGACCACGCTTCACGCATCGCCGACAACAAGAAGTCTGCGTACAACTATTTTTTTGAAGAGCGCCTGGAGGCAGGCATGGTGCTGCACGGCTGGGAGGTCAAGGCGCTGCGCGAGGGCAAAGTCCAGCTCACCGATGGTTACGTAGTGATTCGCGATGGTGAGCTGTACTTGATTGGCTGCCAGATCAACGCGCTCAAGACTGCCTCCACGCACGTCAGCCCCGAAGCCGCCCGCACCAAAAAGCTGCTCCTGCACAAGGAGCAGATCAAGCGCCTGATCAGCAAGGTTGAGCAAAAGGGCTTTACGCTGGTGCCTATCAACCTGCACTGGAAAGACGGCCGCGCCAAGTGCGAGATAGCGCTGGCGAAGGGCAAGGCCGAGCATGACAAGCGCGACACGATCAAGGACCGTGAAGGCAAGCGCGAAGTCGAGCGCGTGATGAAGAGCCACAATCGATAAAAAATTGTCGGCCTTTCAGCTGACAGCCTCGCTGGCACATCGGACCTAAATTGGGATCCTTTGATCTAGGAGGCCACCTATGAAGCTGCTTTTCCCTACCCTGATGACAGCCGCCCTGCTCGGCGGTTGCGGCGCCATGTCGTCGCATTCAATGAAATCCGATGCGATGAAGACGGCCTCTGACATGCCTACACGCTCTGCGAACGGTCAGCTGATCGGCCCGAACGGCCACACGCTGTATGTATTCGCCAAGGACGGAAGTGGCATGTCCAACTGCTACGGGCAGTGCGCTGCGATGTGGCCTCCTCTCAGCGTGGCCAACACCGCCAAGCCGATGGGCGAATACACCATCGTGACGCGCACCGACGGCGCCAAGCAGTGGGCGTACAAGGGCCAGCCGCTGTATTACTTCGTCAAGGACCAGAAGTCCGGCGAAATGATGGGCGATGGCATGGGTGGCAACTGGAAGACCGTGCGCCCCTGAGCGCCCTCGCCCTCCCGACAACTCCACGATCGCTGGCCCTGCATGACGCAGGCCAGCGATTTTTTTAGCCCAGCGCCGCCAAAGGGTGCGCGTGTGCCGGCCAGGGGCTGACGAAGAACGGCGCCACCATATCAGGAGTGACGTCCTCGATACGCGCTGGCAACCATTTCGGCGCATGGTCTTTGTCCACTGCCAGCGCGCGGATGCCCTCCAGCGTTTCGCTCTGGCCAGCGCGCAGGTGGAAGCAGTGACGCACCATGTCGCGCTCCATGCGCAGATCCTCGGGCAACGACATGCTACGGGCTCGGCGAATCTGTTCGAACACGACATGCAGCATCAGCGGAGACCGCTTGCGCAGGGTGGCGGCGGTTTGCGCTTGCCACTCGCCGTCGCTGGTTTCCAGCGCGCGCACGATGGCTCCTACACTGTCCATCGAAAAATATTGGTCAATTAGGCCTCTAGCGCTTAACCCATCTGCGTCACCAGCTATACTTTTTGCAGCAATCAGCTGATCGATGCTCGACGCGTCACATACATCGTCCAATGCCAGCGCTTCCCACAAAGGCGCCAGCGCGGACACATCCACTTGGGTATCGGCCAGGCCCAAGGCAAGCGCCGCATCTGCGCTGATGGCATCACCGGTCAAGGCGAGCCACTCGCCCGTGTGCCCGGGGCAGCGCGATAGAAAGTAGCCTCCGCCCACGTCCGGAAACAGGCCAATGGCCGTCTCGGGCATGGCCATTTTGGTGCGCTCAGTCACCAGCCGATGCGATGCGCCCTGGCTGATGCCCATTCCACCGCCCATCACGATACCGTCCATAAAAGCTACGTAGGGCTTGGGATAGGTATGGATCAGGTGGTTCAGCGCGTACTCTTCGGTGAAGAAATCCTCCACCCGCGGATCGCCGCCGCTGCCCCCTTTGTGCAAGAACCGGATGTCGCCTCCCGCGCAGAAAGCGCCGAACACACCGTCCTTGTTGCAGCCGCGCACCGCCACAGCCACCACCTGGGCGTCGCCCTGCCAAGCCAGCAGCGTGGTCATCAGCCCGCGCACCATGTCCAATGTCAAAGCGTTGAGTGCCTTGGGCCGGTTCAAGGTTATGAAACCTACCCTGCCCTTGACCTCACACACCAGTTCCGCGACTAACGATTCCATGTCTGCTCCTTCCAAGCCCAAACCTCGTTGAATACCAGCGCGCTGATGACCAGCGTGCCACCCGTCAGCACCGCGGGGCCGGGCCGTTCGCCTGCGCCCCACCATGCCAGCAAAATACCGAAAATCACTTCCAGCAATCCGAGCAGCGCCATTTCAGGCGCCTGGAGCACGCGGCCGCAGCGCACCACCAACAAACACGGAATGGCGAGTTGAACCAGGCCCAGAAATGCGAGCAGAAGCAGATCGTGGCCTGAAGCCGCAAAAGGCCACGCCAGTGGCGCCGTTGCAAGTGCCGACAAGGCACCTCCAATCAAAACCGCAGGCATCAGGTCGACCGACTCGCCTTCGCGTTGCGCGTGTTGCACCACGGTCCAGTTCACCGCTGCGGCTAGCGGCACGCACAGCGCGACCAGAGTGCCCACCAGCGGCACGTCACGTACCTGTGTTCCAAACATCCAGGCGATGCCAACTCCCGCCACCAGGATGGCGAGCCAGGTGCGAGGCGCAATGCGATGCCCGATGAAAACCCAAGCCACGACGGCCGTGAGCAAAGGGCCAGACGCCATGGTGACAAGCACGTTGGCCACCGGCATCAAGGTGATTGCGACCATGAAGGCCGTGAACATCACGCTCCAGCACAAACCAGCCAGCCAAAGTGGCCGACCGCCCTGCCGGATCGGTCTGAACGCCGCGCGCCCGCTTAGCGCGGGCAGCAGCACCAACAGCGACACGACTGTAAAAAAGCTGCGCCAGAAAGTGACTTCAAAGCTGCGCGCCTGCTCCAGCTGGCGCGTGACCACGCCAGCGATCGACCACATAAAGGTGGCCGCCACCATGATCCACACCGCGCGGGTGTGGGTCATGGCGGTGCGCACACCCGGATTCAACAACGCTGGGCCAGGCGCTGCGTGCCGCATGGCTTATCAGCGGCCGGCGCGCTTGCGCTCGCTTTCCTTGAGGTGACGCTTGCGAACCCGAACCGACTTGGGTGTGATTTCGACCAACTCATCTTCCTCGATGAACTCGACGCCGTATTCCAAAGTCAGGTCGATAGGCGGCGTGACCTTGATCGCATCTTCCTTGCCAGAGACGCGGAAGTTGGTCAGCTGCTTGGTGCGGGTGGCGTTCACCACCAAGTCGTTGTCGCGACTGTGGATGCCGACGATCATGCCTTCGTACACCGGGTCGTTCGCCTTGACGAACATGCGGCCGCGGTCATCCAGCTTACCCAGGGCGTAGGTGAAAATTTCGCCATCGTCCATGGAAATCAGCACGCCATTCTTGCGTCCACCGATGTCGCCCTTGTGGGCTTCATAGCTGTCGAAGATGTTGGCGATCAAGCCCGAGCCACGTGTGAGGTTCAAGAACTCGTTGGTAAAACCAATCAGGCCGCGCGCAGGAATGCGGTATTCCAGGCGCACGCGGCCACGGCCATCGGATTCCATGTTCACCAGCTCGCCCTTGCGCTCGCCCAGCGCTTGCATCACGCCACCCTGGTGGGTTTCCTCGATATCAGCGGTAACGAGTTCGATGGGCTCATGCTTCTCACCGTTGACTTCCCGCATCACGACCCGCGGCTTGCTCACGGCCAGCTCAAAACCCTCGCGGCGCATTTCTTCCAGCAGGATGGTCAGGTGCAATTCACCACGGCCCATCACTTCGAAAATGCCTTCTTCGTCGGTTTCGGACACGCGGAGCGCCACGTTTTTCTGTAGTTCCTTCTGCAAGCGATCCCAGATCTGGCGGCTGGTGATGTACTTGCCTTCGCGTCCGGCCAGGGGGCTGGTGTTGACGCAGAAGTTCATGGTCAGCGTGGGCTCGTCCACCTTCAGCATGGGCAGCGGCGCGGGGCTGGCAACATCGGTAACCGTCACGCCAATGGTGATGTCCGGAATAC
>JBBSRE010000051.1:0-11761 GCA_038243365.1 Burkholderiales bacterium
ATCACTAAAATGCGCCGATGCTGGATGCGCGCGCCAAGATGTTGCTCAAAGCGCTGGTCGAGCGCTACATAGACGATGGGCAACCTGTCGGCTCCAGGACCCTGTCACGCGAAAGCGGCTTGGAACTCTCGCCCGCCACCATCCGAAATGTCATGGCGGACCTGGAAGATCTGGGCCTGATCGCCAGCCCGCACACCTCTGCAGGCCGCATCCCCACTGCCAAAGGGTATCGCTTGTTTGTGGACACCATGCTGACCGTCCATCGCGATCAGTTGGCGCCACAGACCTTGGCCCCCGAGCAGCCCAAACGGGTGATCGCCAATGCTGCGCAAATGCTCTCCAGCCTGTCGCAGTTTGTCGGTGTGGTCATGGCGCCTCGTCGAGCGTCGGTTTTTCGGCACATTGAATTTCTGCGCTTGTCCGAGCGCCGTGTGCTGGTGATCATCGTCTCTCCCGAGGGGGATGTGCAGAACCGCGTGATTTTTGCCAAGACGGATTTCTCGCAAAGCCAACTGATTGAGACCGCCAATTTTCTCAATGCCAACTACAGCGGCCTGACGATGGAGCAAGTGCGGGAGCGCCTCAAAACAGAAGTGGCCACCTTGCAGACCGAAATCGCGCAACTGATGCAAGCCGCTGTCAGTGTCGAAGGCGATGCCGACCATGCCGCCGACGGCGATGTGGTCATTTCCGGAGAGCGCAACCTCTTGGCCGTCAGCGACTTTTCCAAAGACATGGGCAACCTGCGAAGGGCCTTCGAAATGTTTGAGCAAAAAACGCAGTTGCTGCAGTTGCTGGACGTCTCATCGCAGGCGGCAGGTGTGCGGATATTCATCGGTGGCGAAAGCCAGGTGGTGCCGTTTGAAGAGCTCTCGGTCGTCAGCGCTCCCTACGAGGTGGACGGGCAGATTGTGGGCACCCTCGGCGTGATTGGCCCCATGCGCATGCCCTACGACAAGATGATCCAGATCGTCGACATCACCTCGCGCCTCGTCTCAAACGCCCTCAGCCACCGGCCCTGAACCAGCAGCGCGAGCCTCTACAATCAAATGAGTTTCGAGCGGCGTAGGAGACGCCTAGAAGCACAAGGGCCGTTAGCTCAGTTGGTTAGAGCAGAGGACTCATAATCCTTTGGTCGTTGGTTCAAGTCCAACACGGCCCACCAAAAACGATAGCAAAAAGCCCCCGCAGGGTAACCCTGCGGGGGTTTTTTTTATTGTCTGGTCCCTTCGACAGGAATCGAACCTGTATCTAGCGCTTAGGAGGCACTCGTTCTATCCGTTGAACTACGAAGAGGAGGACGGATTTTAACGGGCGGCTCACACAGTTCCCGGTGCGCCGTCCCGTTCGCACCCGTTATTCATAGCGAATGGTGTAGATCAAGTCCAGGCCCGTGTCTTCGCCGGTCTGCCCGCGAAGCCTCAGGCGTTTGGTCAGGTCGTAGAAGATGTAGAGCGTGCCCAAGGTGCCGGAGAGGCTGCGTTCGTAGGTGACGTACAAATCCTTGGAGAGGCGCTTGCCGAAGGTCAGGGCGGCGCCACTGGCGTCTTCCCCGGCCCCTGGGCCCTTGAAGCCGATTTCATCCAGGCCCAGCTTGCTGGCCACGTTGGTTCCAGCGCCGCCGCCGTTCTTGCCGCCGAGGAGAGCCAGGGCCGCCTGCTGGAGCACCGCCGCTTCCGCGCCGCCACCCGCTGCACCCCGACCCAGCACCACCCAAGATAATTTTTCGGCGTCTGGAAGATCAGGCTCGG
Source organism: Burkholderiales bacterium (assembly GCA_038243365.1). Lineage (GTDB taxonomy): Bacteria > Pseudomonadota > Gammaproteobacteria > Burkholderiales > Burkholderiaceae_C > Simplicispira. The sequence goes on from JBBSRE010000051.1 coordinate 1,752, forward strand.
AATACAAACGCACGCGCGGGTTTCGAGCGCTACCGGTCACCTGCACGCCGGCGCGCACATCGATGTTGGGGCGCAGCGCCAGAATATTCAGCGAAGGGTTGTCGTAGGCGCCGTTAAAGCGAATCAGGCCGGTTTCCACGTCCAGCATCTGGCCCCAGGCACGGTAGCGGCCAGCGACCGTGCGAACTTCCCCCACTACCGTTGGCGGAGCGCCTGCTTGCTTGGCGCTGCGAATCGTCAGCTGGCCTTCCAGGCGGGTCGTGATTCCCAGGCCTTGCAGTGCAAAGTCGTTACCGAGATCAATCTTCACGACCACATCGGGTGGCAAAACGGTCTGTGCCTTGGCTGCGGCAGTGGCGACTTCCTGCACTTTTTCCTGCGCCTTCTTGTCGAGAGCCGCGGATCGGACCACCACGTCGTCGCCCAGGCTCGGCGCGCCGGCGTCGGGCAGGATGATGCTGGCTCGGTCGATGGTGAGGTCTCCGCGCAACTTGAATTGACGCTCACGCAGACTGGCTTCCAGCGTGCCAGAGACGCTCACCTGTCGATCCGCACGCACCAGCACCTGCAAGGACTTGGCCCGCGCCTGGAAGTCCATGCGCAGATTGGACTCGTCATTGGCCGCTGAGCCTGATGCGCCACCCCATTGCACGCTGCCACTGCCATCCAGGCTGCCGCCTCCGGTAGGAGCAGAGGTCAGGTTGCCACTGAACCCGGCGATACGGGAACTGTTGCCATGGCCGCCCTCAAGATGAAACTCCGTGATATCTACCCGGTTGCCCGCGAGTTTGGCTCGCAGATGTCCGTCTTTCAGATCCACGCCGTCGAGCAGCGACTGCACTGCCAGCTTGTCGGCACCAAGTGTGCCCTGCCACCGCGGGTCAGCGCGTGAGCCCGAGAGGGCGACGTCGGCGTCAAGGGTGCCATTGACCCGCCAGCCCGGAGGCGCCAGCACGGACCAGATCCCGACCTGCGGGAGTTGGGCGCGGACTTTGCCCGTGATCGGCGTGTTTTCCGGCCAGCTCCAACCTTCTTCATTGCGCGTGAGGCGGCTGGCCGCTTCAGCGCGCACCACGCCCGCGCGCTCGCTGTCCCAGACAAAGCTGGCCCGAACGTCGGTGCCGGACGCGTCCACTGTGAGCTCAATCGCACGCACTCCAGCTGAAATAGTGGAGCTGGCGGAGCGCAGTGCAGCCTTGGCGTCTGGCGCAGACCCGGTGCTCTCGATCGATGTGGCGGGAGCTGCGCCATCCAAGGCGATGCGCAGGTCACCGCTGGTGCGTTGCAGCTTCACCTGCGCCGTGAGCTTGTCAGCCGCATTGACTTTCCACTGGCCGCCGAACACCAGGTTGGTGTCCAAGCCAAATTTTTTGAGCGGCGAATCTTTTTTGCCAGAGACCAGTTCTGTCCATGCCAGGGGTACTCCCGTGATGGAGCCTTGCGTCTTGAGCAGCGTCGCGCCAGATGCGCTCTGTTCGAAAGTCACCGGCTCCCAGCGCAGCGCCACCTTGCCGGGCACTGGGGCTCCGAGCGACGCACTGGCAGCGCTCGCGCTCACGCGCACGTCGCCGGTTGCGGACTTGGCGAAATCCACCGCAACGGGAGCGTCGAGCGTTAGGGCCCACGGCCCCTTATGGACGCCGTCCTGTGCCCGCAGTTTCAGCCGCTGGATGCTGGCCTGCGCGGTTAAAGCCTTGCCTTGTTCCGGGCGCGCAAACCCGGCCTGTAAGGCCGTGTCTAACACCAGACGGCGTTTGCCCTCGCGCACTTCGCCCTGGAGTGAAATGTCCGCACGGGATGCGTTTCCTTCCACCTTCAAGCGCAGGTCGCGCAGGTCGGTCTTAAGCGTGCCGACACCTTCGCCTTGGGGAAGGTCCAGTTGAAGTTGGGGCGCATTCAAACGGGCGCGGATGCCGACCTTCCTGTTCGCCGCGTCCTGAACGTCCCCTGGCTTGGCTGTGCCAGGCACGGCCGCCAGAGTGCTCCAGCCGCCATCCCAGTCGGCGGTCAGCGTGGCAGCGCCACGTGCGGACAACCCTGGCGCGACGCCATCCAGGCCGGGCAGGGTGCGCAGCCATGTCAGGGTTTCCTGAGCGGCGCCGAGTTGCAATGCCAGCTGCCCCTTTCCAGTCGTCTCGGCGATGCGGCCATCGAGGTTCAGGCTGGCGCCCGGAATCTTGGCAACAACTTTGGCATTGACGGCCAAGGCAGGCTTGGTAACCACCCGCACATCGCTTGCGCGCACCTGCGCCCGCAGGGCATCAATTTCCGCCTTGGGCAAAGTGAGTACGCCGTCTTTCCAGCGGCCATTTGCTACCACTCGGTCGATGCGCAAAGGAGCGGTAGACGCGCCCTTAGCGGTCGACGTCGCCTTGCGGTTGCTCGCGGCGCCGCTCGCTGCAAGTTGCAGCTGAAATTTCACATCCTCCACAGTGCCCTTGGCGGCCAAGGTTCCACCGATCGGCGCCGCCGCGAGCTGGGTGTGCACTTTGGCCGGGTCAAGGCGCGTGAGTGTGGCGTCAACGTTCAGGGTTTGCTTGTCAGGCTGAAAGCTTCCATCAAGCGTGATGGACCCGTCGGCCACTTGCATCACCGCCTTGGGCACCTTCCAGACGGTCCCATCGAAGCGGGCCTGCAGGTCCAGCCTGCTCACCGGCAAGGAGCGCATATTGATCGGGCCAGGAACAGCATTTTTCAACTGGGCTTCAATGTCCCAGCCATTGCCAGTGGGGCCTGCTTTCACATGCCCGCTGAGCTGCGTCACCGGTGCGCTTGCTGCCAAGGCCGCAAGGTTGACATCGGCAAGGCGGGCGTCCGCCTGCAATAGCGGCTGAGTTGCCCAGGGCGCGATGCTGGCGGTGGCATCGGCACGCATTGCACCAGAAGATGGGGAGCGGGAGCGGGAGGCGGAAGGACGTGCCACGTCTTTTGCTTTGCCACCAGGGCGTTTCGGATCCCCTGGGGCGGCATTGGACGTTACGTCGGCCAGCAGCTGCTGCAGCTGCGCGTCCACCTGGATGCGAGCCTCCTCTCCTGCCAAGGTGCCCTGTGCGTTCGCCAGGACCGACACGTTGAGAGCAGGCCCATCCTCTGGCATGGGCGCGCGCAGCTGCGCCTTGAGTTGCGCTGCGAGCGCCATTGGGGCGGCACCCTGAAGCCGTGCAGTGCCGCTCACGTGGCCTTGCGGCAGGTCTACGCCCGCCAGATCTACCAGGTGGGCCTCACCGTCGTAGCGGTAGCGTCCTTCAAGCGACCGGATGGTCTGCTCGGGCGAGCCTGCCCACACCAGCTTGGCCACTGAAAACGGCACATCAATCTGCACCGGCAGCGTGAGCTGCTGCAGCGGTTTCAATGGTTCTGCCGATTGATCTGCCTCGGGTTGGGGCGTCACCACCACGCTGCCGATATCGACCTTGCCCAACTGCACCCGCTTGTGCAGCAGTGGCAACAGCTTCCATTGGATGTCGATGTCTTTGGCCTCGACCCGGAGACCTTCGTTCTGCCAGGAGATGCGGTCGATGTGTCCGCCGCGCCTCAGCGACCCAGACACGCCTTCGCTTTGCAGCTGTTGGCCGGCGGGCAAGTAGGGCGCCGCACGCTCAAGCGCGAACGCAAGAGATTGACCCGTACCCAGCCAGAACCACAGCGCGGCGACGGCCAGCACCAGCAGGAGAACCAGTGCACCGATCGCCCACGCGAGCCCCCGCAGCCACGGGTGGCGGTGTCTGGGTGCGCGCGGAGGGCTACTGGCCCCGGCGGAATAGTCCTGCGAGCCCGAGGGGTTGGTCGTTACGTTGCGCTGTCCATCTGCCATGCCTAGAAGGTAAACCCGAGTCGCAGATGAAGTCGCAGTGCTTTGGCCTGTATGCCGTAGGCCAAATCCGCTTGTAAGGGCCCAACCGGGCTTCGCCAGCGCACTCCGGCGCCCACGCCCACGCGGGGATCGAGGTCAGAGGCCTTGTCGGCCACCGCCCCGGCGTCGATGAAGACAGCGGATTCAAAATCGCTTATTTCGCCTTTGATCACGATGGGGCGCTGCCACTCCACGCTGGCTACGCCGAGGTAGCGCCCTCCAAACAAGGTGTCGTCCTGCGTTCTTGCGCCGATGGCGCGCAGGCTGTAGCCGCGCACCGTGGTGTCGCCACCGGTCAGGAACAGCTGGGTTACGGGAATCTGCGCACCTTCGCGCGCAAAAACGGCGCCGGCTTCGGTTCGGAACTGCAGGCGCGAATGCCCGCGACTACCGTCAGGCGCAGTGACCACGCCCAGCGGCTGGTAGTAGAGTCCCCGTACAAGCAGGCGGGTAAACAGGTCGCGCTCAGGGCGCAGCGTAGTGCCCACGCCCATTTCGGTGGCAATGCCCCAGCCGCGCGTGGGTGCGGAGTCGTCGTTGAAGTAGCGGCCGGTCCAGCCGAAATTCAAGCTGAGTGCTGAGCTGTCGTCAGGCGCCATCGGGCCCTGACTCACTGCGCTGTCGTACTGCAATGAGTAGTTGCGGTCGATGTGGTCGGTGCTTTGGCTGCGGCCCAGACGAAACCGAGTGCCGTTGACTTGGTAACTGCCGGTCTCTTCGCGTTTGAGTTCGCCGCCCGTAAACCAGCGCCAACCGTTCTCGCCAGGCAGTGCTGTGAGCTCGGTGCCAATGCTCTGGGCTTTCTGGTCGAACGACAACTTGGAGAGTGCGCGCCAGCCAATCAGCGGGAAGCTGTTGTGGGTGTGGTCCAGGGAAATGCCAGCGCCGTTGTCGGTGGAGTAGCCCACGCCAAAGACGGCTTTTTGCAGCGGCGCTTCTTTCACTTGGGCTGTCACCGTAGCGGCCGACGGATCGCTCGAAATGGTGTCGAGCGTCAGGAACACCGAATCGAAATAGCCGCTGCTGGCAAGGCGCTGCTGGGTGTCCAGCATGGCTGACTCCTCGTAGACATCGCCCTGCGGCAGGCGCGCGATGTTGCGCAATCCTTGCTCGTCGTAGCGCTCTACGCCGTTCAGTTTCAAGCTGCCAAAGCGATACACCGGCCCTGAGTCATAAGTGACGGACAAGTCGGCCTTGTGCGTATCAGCATCGATTTCGGCGCGGCTCTTGTCAATGCTGGCGGTGGGGAAGCGTTTCTTGCGCAAAACGCCCAGACCTTCGTCCTTGGCGCCATCCCAACCTTTTTGCGTGAACGGCTTGCCCTCAGGCAGAGACCAGTCACGCTCTATCTCCCGGGCCTGCCGAGACGATGTTGGGTCGTCATCAATGGCGCCCGTGAATTCGATGGCAACCTTCTGAATAGTGGTGCGCTCGCCTTCCTCAACCGCCACTATCACTGCGCGCGGCGCCTTGGCGCCAGGCGTTGGGGTCAGTTCGATGCGGATGTCGGGGCTGAAATAACCCAGGGTGGCCAGAAGCTCCCGGGCGTTCGCGTCAGCGGAGCCGAGCAGGCGAGACAATTCGCGCTCCTGCAGGCCGGGCAGGTCGCGAAAGCGCTGCAGCTCCAGGTTTTTTTCCAGGTATTCCCGCACGTCCTTGGGCGCCCGAACTTGCAGGCTGAAGGCGAAGCCATTCCCCTTGGCGGACTCGCCTTCGGTCGCCTGTACGTTGGCTGTCTCGGCATTGGCCTCGGAGCCTTCGTCGGACGTCTTGAAAACGCTGCAACCTGCAAGGCTGCCGGCAACGATAAGAATGAGGGGCAGCGCCATGCGCCGGGCGCTTGCCACGCGAATGTGGTGCATGCCTCTATTTTGACAGCAGGCGCATCGTCTCTTCCAACCCCTTGAGAGACAGCGGGTACATGCGGCCGCTCACCAGCTGGTCGATGATGCTGATGCTCTGCCGGTACTGCCACACGCCCTGCGGCTCGGGGTTGATCCAGGCAAACTTCGGGAAGGCGTGGGTGAGGCGCTGCATCCATTCAGCGCCGGCTTCCTCGTTGTTGTATTCCACGCTGCCACCGGGCTGCAAGATTTCGTACGGGCTCATCGTGGCGTCCCCCACGAAGATGAGTTTGTAGTCTTTGTTGTACTTGCGGATGATGTCCCAGGTGGGAAATTTCTCGGCAAAGCGGCGGCGGTTGTTCTTCCACATGAAGTCGTAGACGCAGTTGTGGAAGTAATAGAACTCGAGGTGCTTGAACTCGCTCTTGACGGCCGAGAACAACTCCTCGACACGCTGGATGTGCTCGTCCATGGTGCCGCCCACGTCCATCAGCAGCAGCACCTTCACATTGTTGTGCCGCTCGGGCACCATCTTGATGTCCAGATACCCGGCGTTGGCGGCTGTGCTGCGGATGGTGTCGGGCAAATCCAGTTCGAGCTCATGCCCCTCGCGGGCGAACTTGCGCAGGCGGCGCAGCGCCACCTTGATATTGCGAGTGCCCAGTTCCTGCTGGTCGTCGTAGTCGCGGTAAGCCCGCTGCTCCCACACCTTCACCGCGCTCTTGTTCTTGCCCGCGCCGCCAATGCGAATGCCCTGCGGGTTGTAGCCGCCGTGGCCAAAGGGGCTGGTGCCGCCGGTGCCAATCCACTTGCTGCCGCCTTCGTGGCGTTCTTTTTGTTCTTCCAGGCGCTTTTTGAGCGTCTCCATCAACTCGTCCCAGCCCATCTTCTCGATCGCTGCTTTTTGCTCGGGGGTGAGCTCGTTCTCCAGGATCTTGCGCAGCCAGTCGGCCGGCACTTCCTTGGTGAAATCGGCCACCATCTCCACGCCCTTGAAGTAGGCGGCGAAGGCGCGATCAAACTTGTCGTAGTGCTTCTCGTCCTTGACGAGGATCAGGCGCGAGAGGAAATAGAAGTCGTCGAGGCTCCAGGCTCCGTCTGACTTCGGGCCCACCACACCCGCGTCGAGCGCTTCCAGCAGGGCAAGGTATTCCTTGACCGAGACGGGAAGCTTGGCAGCGCGAAGCGTGTAGAAAAAGTCAATCAGCATGGTTTAAGCATGTTTTTGGCTTCTAGCGCTTATCCAGTAAGCGCATGCAGCTCTAATAGTGATAGCAGTTGAGCCCGCGCCTCAGGCCATTCGCCGGAGCGCATGCTGTACATCACGGTGTCTCGAATGGTGCCGTCGCGGCGCAGCGCGTTGCCGCGAATGACGCCGTCTTTCTTGGCGCCCAGGCGCTCGATGGCGCGCTGGCTGGCGACGTTGAAGTTGTCGGTGCGCCAGCCGACCACGTTGCAACCCAACTCGTCAAACGCGTGGCCCATCATCAACAGCTTGGCCGTGGTGTTCACGTGGCTGCGTTGGACGCTTTTGCGGTACCAGGTGTAGCCAATCTCAACGCGTTTCACTGCGGGAAGGATGTCGTGGTAACTGGTGCTGCCCAGCACTTGGCCGGTGGCGTCGTCGCAGACAGCAAAAGCAAAGCGGTTGCCGTCTGAACGCATTTGCAGCGCTGTCTCTATGTAGGCACGGGTGTCCTGCGGCTCGGGGACCGACGTGATCCGCAACTTCCACAACTCACCGTCCGCAGCGGCCGTGCGCAGGCCTGCTTCATGCTCCAGCGCGAGGGGCTCCAAGCGCAGGCCTCGGTCGCGCAGGGTGGTGGGTTGTACAAAAGTCATATCAGCGATGCATTGCGTAAGAAGTGGGCTGGGCCCAGGCGAGCGGACGCCGCGCAAGGGCCGCCCCGCCGCGCTGGCGTCGTCCCCCTTCCTACATCGCGCAGCGAAGTGACAGAAGGGGGAAGGAGCGAAGCGACACAGGGGGATGTCACCTATTCCTCTGGTTCATGAAAACCAGCTTCTCGAACAGGCTCACGTCCTGTTCGTTTTTCAGCAGTGCGCCGACCAATGGCGGCACCGACACCTTGTTGTCTGCGCTTTGCAAAGCAGACAGCGGAATGTCTTCGGCGACCAGCAGCTTCAGCCAGTCGAGCAATTCGCTGGTCGAGGGCTTTTTCTTGAGTCCCGGCAGGTTGCGCACGTCGTAGAAGACTTTCATCGCAGCAGTCAGCAGCTCGCTCTTGAGCTTGGGGAAATGCACCTGCACGATTTGCCGCATGGTGTCGGCTTCGGGGAACTTGATGTAGTGGAAGAAGCAGCGGCGCAGAAACGCGTCGGGCAGCTCCTTTTCGTTGTTCGAAGTGATGAAGACGAGCGGGCGGTGCTTGGCCTTGATCAGCTCACGCGTCTCGTAGCAATAGAACTCCATGCGGTCAATCTCCCGCAGCAGGTCGTTTGGAAACTCGATGTCGGCCTTGTCGATTTCGTCGATCAGTAGCGCCACGGGCTCTTCGGCGGTGAACGCCTGCCAAAGCACGCCTTGCACGATGTAGTTGCGGATGTCCTTCACCTTGTCGCCGTTCTCGGCCCCGCCCAACTGGCTGTCGCGCAGGCGGCTCACCGCGTCGTACTCGTAAAGGCCTTGCTGCGCCTTGGTGGTGGACTTGATGTGCCACTGCAAGAGCGGCATGCCCAGCGCCTGCGCCACTTCTTCGGCCAACATCGTCTTGCCGGTGCCGGGCTCGCCTTTGACCAGCAACGGGCGCTGGAGAGTGGCGGCCGCATTCACAGCCAGCATCAGATCCTGGGTGGCGACGTAGTTCTGGGTTCCTTGGAATTTCATGGACATGTGCGAGGGAGTGTGAGGGTTCAACAGAAGCAGCGCTGGCTATAATCGCCGGCTGAACGAAGCCCTGGGGGCAGATTTTCCATACGATTGTGCGCGCAAAATGAACAAGACGTTGACCACCATATTCGCTTTGGCTGTCGCTGTTGTGACCGCCTCGGCCCAGGCTGAGGAGGTCAAGGGCGACGTGAAAGCGGCCGAAGGCAAGATCGCCATGTGCGTCGGTTGCCACGGCATCATTGGTTACCAAGCCAGCTTTCCCGAGGTCTACAAGGTGCCCAAGATTGCCGGGCAGAGCGAGGCTTACATCGCAGCTGCCCTGCACGAGTACCAAAAGGGTGAGCGCCGCCACCCCAGCATGCGCGCGGTTGCGTCGTCGCTGACCGAGCAGGACATCGCCGATGTGTCGGCTTACTACGCTCAGCTTGGCCGCAGCGCCGATTCTGCAGCGCCTGCCAAAGCGTCGAAAGAGCCGAGTACGGCAGTGGCTGGTTTGCTGACCAAGGGCGCCTGCATCTCTTGCCATGGCGATAACTTTGCCAAGCCGATCGACCCTTCCTATCCGAACCTTGCGGGCCAGAACGCCGACTACCTGTACGTCGCGCTCAAGGCTTACAAGACTGGCAAGACCGAATACGTGGGCCGGGGCAACGCCATCATGGGCGGCATTGCCAAGCAGTTCACCAACAACGAGTTGAAGGCACTGGCCGGCTACATTGGATCGCTGGATGGCGATTTGAAGACCGTGCCAGAGTCGCGTTTCCGCTGAATCCGCAGCCTGCGGTTTCGAACACAAACCCGCCGGCAGGCGGGTTTTTTACTGGACATCGCTCGCTGACAGGGTAGCTTGAATGTTGATGATGTCGCCGCCGACAGCCGGGTTCATCGGGGTCGTCGGGTCCGTCGGGCGATCGGTTCGCGAGCCAGTACGTCCGCTTCAAGAAACTTGATCAAATCAGGCTCTAGCACCCTGCTGGTATGCGCGAGCAGCTATACAAAAAATAGCGTCAGTCTCTTGTGGCGCGCCGCTGAACCCGCTCTACGTAAGCTTGCCCATCAGGGGGCGTGCCTGAGCGCTGGCTCGTCTCAAGCATTTCCCCCAAGTAGTCCATGACCACGTGGTGGGCGTCGTGCAAAGAGTCGAGGCGACGTGCCAGCAATTCGACCGCCTGACGAATGCCGCGAGGCTGGTCGATGCTGCATTGCTCGCTCACCGACAGGTGCATCGAAAGGTGCAGAAACGGGTTGGCTTTGGTAGGCGCGTCGCCATAGTTGCGCCGTACTGCGGCTTCCACGTCTGCGAGGTCACCGTGGTACTCCGGGTGCTCCGCAATCCAAAGTCCGGCCAGCGTTTCTATCGCCTCCATCGGCGCCTGTTCGCCGGCTTTGGCATGTACGCCGCACAAAAAGCGCCGCACATCTGCTTGAGTGGGATTGAACATGGCGACATTGTCCCGCAGGCTTC
>JBBSRE010000052.1:0-11754 GCA_038243365.1 Burkholderiales bacterium
CCGTGGTTTGCCTCCATCCTGCGCGAGTACCAGCGCTGTGGTTTCAAAACCGCTATCGATGACTTCGGTGCGGGCTTTGCAGGCCTGTCGCTGTTGGCTGACTTTCAGCCTGACCTCATCAAGATCGACATGGGTCTGGTGCGCAATATCGACACGGACCGGGCGCGCAGAACCATCGTGCAGAACCTGGTGCGCATGTGCGAAGACATGAAGATCCTGGTGATTGCAGAGGGTATTGAAACCGCACCCGAGCGGGATGCCTTGCGTGACACCGGCATCCACCTGATGCAAGGCTATTTTTTCGCTCGCCCGGCTTTTCAAGCCGTAGCTTCGGTGGAGCCCGCTGCGTTTGGTCAAGCAGCGCAGTAACCAAAACTGAGCTTCCGACCCTCCGACCCTCCGACTTTCATGCGGAGGGCAGCTCGTCACCGATTTTTTCGCCCGAAGGGCCGTCCTTGCCATGAATCCTTACACCGCCTGTGCAACGGCTGCGATGCTGCTGTTGACCCTGGTCCCGCTGTCGCGCAGCAAGCTCTGGTGGGTGCGCGTGCTCGACTTTCCGCGCCTGCAACTGTTCGCGGCGACTGCGGTATTGCTGGCGGTCGATCTCATTGTGGCGGCCGACGGTGGGTGGGAGGCGTGGCTGGTGCCAGTCGTCGCGGCTGCCTGTCTTGCGTACCACGCGTGGTGGATCGTGCCCTACACCCGGCTATTCCCACTCGAAGTGAAAAACGCGGCAGCAGCAGATGGCGGCGACGTGCTGCGGGTCATGGTGTCCAACGTGCTGATGTCCAACCGCAACGTGCAGGCCCTTCTCGATTTGGTAGCCGAGCACCGGCCGCATGTGCTGGTGACGCTGGAGTCGGACAAGCGTTGGCAGGAGCAGCTGGACATCCTGAAGGCCGACTACCCCTTCACCATCCAATGCCCGCTGGACAACCGCTATGGCATGCACGTGTACGCCCGGTTGCCGCTGGAAGACAGCCATGTGGATTTTCTCGTCGAGGACGACGTGCCGTCGATGCGAACGGGCATTCGCATGGAGAGCGGACAGCTCGTGCAGGCGCACTTTGTGCACCCCGCGCCGCCATCGCCGACGGAAAACGACGCCTCCACCGAGCGCGACGCCGAACTGGTGACGGTCGCCCGCCGCGTGGCTGGCGCAGCCGTGCCCGTGATCGTTACTGGGGACCTCAATGACGTGGCGTGGTCGCGCACCACACGCCAGTTTCGCAAGCTGAGCCATTTGCTCGACCCGCGCGTCGGTCGCGGCATGTTCAACACCTTCCATGCCGATTACTGGTTCTTGCGTTGGCCGCTGGACCACGTCTTTCACAGCGACCACTTCACGTTGCGCAGCATTCGACGCTTGCCTTCCATCGGGTCGGACCATTTCCCGTTGCTGACTGAGCTGATCCTCGCCCCGAGCGCGTCGAGCGAACAGCATGCGCTTGGCGAAGATGCTTGATCAATGATCGCAGGATGTTGCGTACCTGAAGCGCTTGGAGCTGGCTCACTCTGAGAACGAGAAAGCTTGGGGCCATCGCACATGACCCATTACATGACCCATTCTTTGCAAGCGGTCGAGCGCTTGAGCGGGGCAGGCGCGCATCATCTTGCCACGGGGAATTTCTGGTGATGCGGCGGGTGCACTATGGGTGCATTAGGCGTGCTCCTGCGGTGCGCCTGACGGGCCGGCAGCACGCCCGCAGACCCGTCGCTACACTGAATCGCCTGCGGCCGCATCGGCGGCGCAGCCTGATTTGACTGGAGCCCCATTGATGACAACCCCCTACACCCCCCCTGCCATCTGGCAATGGAACAAAGAAAACGGCGGCAAGTTCGCCAGCATCAACCGGCCCGTTTCCGGCCCTACGCACGACAAGGAATTGCCGGTGGGCAAGCACCCGCTGCAGCTGTATTCGCTGGCTACGCCCAATGGTGTCAAGGTCACGGTCATGCTGGAGGAATTGCTGGCGGCCGGACACAGCGGCGCTGAATACGACGCCTGGCTGGTCAACATCCAAGAAGGTGCGCAATTCGGCAGCGGCTTTGTGTCGGTGAACCCCAATTCGAAAATTCCGGCGCTCATGGACCGCAGCGATGCGCAGCACTCCATTCGCGTGTTTGAGTCCGGCGCCATCCTGATGCACCTGGCCGAAAAGTTTGGCGCTTTTTTGCCAAAGGATCCGGCCAAGCGGGCCGAGTGTCTGTCGTGGCTGATGTGGCAGATGGGCAGCGGTCCATTCTTGGGGGGTGGCTTCGGGCACTTTTATGCCTATGCGCCGGAAAAGTTCGAGTACCCCATTGACCGTTTCGCGATGGAAGTGAAACGCCAGATGGACGTGCTGGACAAGCGCCTGGCCGACCACGAATTCATTGCCGGCGGCGACTACACCATCGCCGACATCGCTATCTGGCCCTGGTACGGCGCGCTGGCCCAAGGCCAGCTGTACGAAGCAGGCGAGTTTCTGCAGGTACACGAATACAAAAACGTGGTGCGCTGGGCCGACCAGATCGCTCAGCGCCCCGCAGTGCAGCGCGGCCGCAAGGTCAACCGTACCTGGGGCGAGCCGTCCAGCCAGTTGCATGAGCGGCACGATGCCAGCGACTTCGAAACGAAGACGCAAGACAAGATCGCGCCGGATTCCAAGTGAGGCGCTGAACGCCAAGCTTTACCTCAAGGCGCCCGCCGCACCTGGCCGGGCGTGCATCGACGCAACCACAAGGACCGTTTCATGATCACTCTCTACGACTGCGCCAGCGCACCCAGCCCGCGCCGCGCGCGCATCTTCCTAGCGGAAAAAAACGTGGAACACGAAACCGTGCCCGTGGATTTGCGCACGGGCGAGCAAATGGGCGACGCTTTTCGCGCCATCAACCCGCAATGCACGGTGCCGGCGCTGCGCACGGAGGACGGCTTGGTGCTGGCCGACAACGCGGGAATTGCGGCCTACCTCGAGGCGCGTTTCCCCAACCCGCCCCTGATGGGCGAGACGCCTGAGGAAAAGGCCGAAGTCGCCAGCTGGAACTGGCGCATGGAATTCGACGGCTTGTTGGCGATCGCCGAAGCGCTGCGCAACAGCGCGCCAGCGATGGCGGACCGCGCCCTGCCCGGCACAGTGAACTACCCGCAGATTCCGCAGCTGGCCGAACGCGGCCTGGCGCGGGTCGACCAGTTCTTTGACATGCTCAACCAGCGCCTTGCGGGTCGAAACTTCGTCGCGGGCCAGCATTTCAGCGTCGCCGACATCACCGCGGTGGTAGCGGTGGACTTTGCCCGCATCGTCAAGCGCAAGCCCGGCGAGCAGCACCCCGAGCTGGTGCGCTGGCGCACTGCCATGGCGAATCGGCCGTCCATGGCGCTCTGAGCGCACCACTCCAGCGTGACTGACGCTTCCAAAACGCTGCTGATCGTCTACCACTCGATGACGCAGGGCACGCGTCAGATGGCGGAGGCGGCGCAGCGGGGAGCACAAGCGGAGGCGGGCGTCGCGGTGCGCCTGCTGCACGCGTCTGATGCCGGCCCCGAGGATGTGTTGTCTGCCGACGGCTACCTTTTCGCTACGCCCGAAAACCTCGCGGCCATCAGCGGGCAAATGAAGGATTTCTTTGACCGCAGCTATTACGCCGTGCTGGAGCAGATCAATGGCCGGCCGTACGCCAACCTGATTTGTGCTGGCAGCGATGGCAGCAATGCTGCGCGGCAGATGGCGCGCATAGCTACCGGCTGGCGCCTCAAAGCCGTGGCCGAGCCGCTGATCGTCTGCACCCATGCGCAGACGCCCGAGGCAATCTTGGCGGTCAAGACTATTGACGAACCCGACCTGGAGCGCTGCCGTGCGCTGGGCGAAGCGATGGGTTCCGGCCTGGCCATGGGCATCTTTTGATTGCTATTGTTTAAATAGCATTTGGCGCTTTTTGCGTATGCGCTAACGGCTGATTTCACTCAAAAAATAGGCTGATTTTCGCCTGTGCAGTAAACCTAAGTCCGGATGTGACGCCGAGGGTGCCGCCCCTCACCCGCGACGCGCCGGCGCTGTCGAAGGTGGGTGCGGACGTAGGTCAGCTCAGGCCACCCGCCAGGCAGTGCGCACCAGATCGCGGTAGTGCACGCCCGGCCGGCCTATCAGTTGTTCAAAAACAGCCGGGTTTCCCACGTTGTCGCTGCCCAGCATGGCCAGCGTTTCGCTGCACCAGGGCGACGCGGGCACGGCGTCTCCTACTCGGGCACTGAGCTGGGTGAGCGACTGCGGCAGACGCAGCACTTTCGCGGAGCCGTGGTCCAGTTGCTGGCGCAGACTGGCGATGAAATCTGCCATGGTGAGCGCTTCGGGGCCGGTGCACTCGATGATTCCAGTGCGCTCCAGCTCGGGGCCCATCAACGCCACGACTGCATCTGCCAGATCGTGCACCGACACCGGCTGCACCCGCGCTTCCAGTACCGGGCCGGGCAGCACCACGAGCGGCAGCCGCGCCAGGTTCATGAACAGGGCGCTGCTGTCGCCACCTTTGCCGTACACGATGCTGGGCCGCAGGATGGCCGGTCGCAGTCGCTGCTGCTGGGCCAAGGCCTGCAAATGCGTTTCAGTGGCCAGCTTGGTTTGCGCGTACCGGGTGTCACTGCCTTCGATTCCGAGCGCAGAAATCTGCACCACACGTTGCACGCCGGCCTGCGCGCAGGCGTCGACCAAGGCGATGGGCGTGCGCGGGTGGACAGCAGCAATCGGTCGCGCCGGCGTGTCGCGCAGCACGCCCACGGCGTTTACCACGGCGTCAATGCCGCCCAGGCGAGGCAACCACACGTCGACCGAGCTGTCCTGCGCGAAATCCATGGGCACCTGATCGGTCCGCACATTTTTGTGCTGGGGTGAGACACCGCCGCGCACTTCGTGGCCGGCCGCTTCGAGCGCGCGGCTGAGGGTGTGGCCGATGAAGCCGGTGGAGCCAGTGAGCAGGATGTTCATGGTGTGGGTGCCTGGTAGGTGAGCGCGGGGTGTGGGAGCGATGATTGCGCCACCGCACCATACAGCGCCTGACTTCGCGCACGCGCGGGAGGAGGGCGTGGGCGATGTGGGCGATGTGGGCCGGCAAGCGCCGAGGCGCCTCACCCACGTGGTCCGACTAGCCTCTAGACTCTCAGCTTCTTTTAGTGGGCGTTGCCATGCGCCCTTTTTATGGGAGATGCCGCCATGTCGTTCCAGGATATTCGCACCGATGTCGATTCTTTAGCCCCCGGCTGCAGCACCGAAGCGGGCGCCCGGCGCCGCACCGTGCTGCACGCCGCTGTAGGGCTCGGCTATGCCGCCGCAGCCGCGCCATTGATGGCGCAAACAGCCGTGAGCACTTCGGCGGCAGGCCTGGACGCTGGCGAAGTCAGCTACTCAGTCAACGGCTTCAAGGTGCCGGCCTACCGCGCAGCACCCTCTGGCAAGAAGAACCTGCCGGTGGTCCTCGTTATCCAGGAAATCTTTGGTGTGCACCAGTACATCGCCGACACCTGCAGGCGTTTGGCGCAAGCGGGCTACATGGCGATCGCGCCAGAGTTGTACGCCCGCCAGGGTGACCCCCTGATGTATGGCGAAATGGCCAAGCTGATGGCCGAGGTCGTGTCCAAAGTGCCCGATGCACAGGTCATGGCCGATCTGGACGGCGCAGTCGAGTGGGCCGGCTCGAACGGCGGCGATGCCTCGCGCGTTGGCATCACCGGGTTCTGCTGGGGAGGGCGCATCACCTGGCTGTACGCGGCGCACGGGCCGGTGAAAGCCGGTGTGGCCTGGTATGGCCGGCTCGAAGGCGCTTCGACCGAGCTCACCCCCAAGCACCCGCTGGAGCTGGCGCCGATTCTGAAAGCGCCTGTACTGGGACTTTATGGCGAGGCAGATACCGGCATCCCGCAGGCGTCGGTCGAGCGCATGCGCGTCGCGCTCAAGGGCGGCTCGGACGCGGCCAAGGCGTCGCGCATCGTGACTTACCCTGACGCGCCGCATGCGTTCCACGCCGACTACCGCCCCAGCTACCGGGAAGCAGCGGCCAAGGATGGCTGGCAGAAAGCCATGGCCTGGTTTGCCGAGCACGGCGTGCGTTGATCTGCAAGAATTTCGATAAAAAAGCCGCCTGGCGCATATTCATGAAGCGTTGATAGCTATGACTTTGATAGTGATTCTGGCGGCCACTTTGGGCGCCGGTATTGGGAGTGTGTGGCTGGCGGCTTTGCTGATGCGCGCGGGGCTGGGCAGCGAGGGCAACCGGGTGGGCCCGCAACACCTGCTGAGCCTGGCTGCTGGCGCCCTGCTGGCAACCGCCTTTCTGCATCTGCTGCCGGAGGCCTTTGAAGCCGGGGTGGAGCCGCATCTGCTGTTCACAACCTTGCTGGTGGGGCTTTTGTTTTTCTTCTTGCTGGACAAAGCCGAGCTGTGGCACCACGGACACGAGCACGGTGAGCATGGCGGGCACGGGGCTGTGCACAGCCACGGGCATCACCACGATCATGGCCCCGGTGACCACGGTGAATCCAATGGCAGCGGCGACAGCAGCGGGCGTGCAGGCGGCTGGGCAGTACTCACCGGAGACAGCTTTCACTGTTTCGGCGACGGCATCCTGATTGCGTCGGCGTTTATGGCAGATGTGCGCCTGGGATGGGTGGCCGCGCTCTCAGTGCTGGCGCACGAGGTACCGCATCACATGGGGGACCTGGTGGTGCTGCGCCAGAGC
This sequence comes from Burkholderiales bacterium, assembly GCA_038243365.1. GTDB lineage: Bacteria > Pseudomonadota > Gammaproteobacteria > Burkholderiales > Burkholderiaceae_C > Simplicispira. The sequence goes on from JBBSRE010000052.1 coordinate 6,715, forward strand.
AGCCCCAACCGGCGCATGGCGCTGGTCAAGGTGTCGCTCGCGGGCTCGGTGACGGCGCTAGGCGGTGTGGTCGGCTATCTGCTGCTTGATCGCCTGCATTTCGCACTGCCTTATGTCGTGGTGGTGGCGGCGAGCAGCTTTGTCTATGTGGCTCTGGCCGACCTGATTCCACAATTGCAAAAGCGCCTGTCCGCTGGTCAGACGGTGGTTCAGGTGCTGTGGCTACTGGGCGGCATGGGCCTGGTGATGGCGGCTTCGCAGGTAGCGCACCAACAGCACTGACAACGCGCCCGCCAGGCGTCCGGCTGCTGCAACGCGCGGGGCGCTTGGAGCGTCGATGCCAGCAGTTAGGCGCCGATGGCAAAGACCGCTGGAGTGTTGCGACTCGGCGCCTCCAGTCCGCGCCACTGCGCCGCCGCCAGGCTGCGAATATTGGAGTCCGCAAGCGTCAGTCCGCTGGCCACTGCCAGACGAGTGGTCGGCTTCAACGTCTGGCAGAGGGCTTGAAGCAGCGCGGCGTTGCGGTAGGGCGTTTCAATAAACAGCTGGGTTTGCCCGGTCTTCATCGCCAGGCTCTCCAACGTGCTGATGCGCTGCGCACGATCAGCGGCGTCCTGCGGCAAGTAGCCTACAAACGCAAAGTTCTGCCCATTAAGGCCACTGGCTGCCAGTGCCAGCAGCAGCGACACCGGGCCCACCAGCGGCACCACGGTCAACTTCAGCTCATGGGCTGCGCGTACGACGGAGCTGCCCGGGTCGGCCACGGCAGGCATGCCGGCTTCGCTGAGCAGGCCTACATCGTGTCCGGCCAGAGCGGGGGAGAGCAGGCTGCGGGCATCGAAAGCGGCGTTTCCCGGCGCACCGTGATCGCCCTTCTTGTGCACGGCGCGCGGCAACTCGGTGATCTGCTGGTCCTGCAGCGTGCAGACCAGCGGGTGCAGCGCGTCGATGCGTTTAAGGTAGGCACGCGCGCTTTTGGCGTTCTCGCAAATCCAGTGCGTGGTGCGCGAGGCCGCGCGCAAAGTGCCGGCAGGCAGGGCGTCGTCCAACGGGGTTTGCGTCTCGCAGCCGAAATCGAGCGGCGCGGGCACCAGCAGCAGGCGGCCATGCGGCGCGGTGTTTGCGCTCATGGCAGCACCAATCCGGCCGCGCGCAACATCCTGCAGGTGCGAATCAGGGGCAGACCGATGAGCGCGGTGGGGTCATCACTGTCAATGGCATCCAGCAACGCGATGCCCAGACCCTCGCTCTTGGCGCTGCCGGCGCAGTCATAGGGCTCTTCGGCGCGCAGGTAGCGCTCGATTTCATCGTCGTGCAGCGTGCGGAAACGCACGTGAACCTCAGCGATCTCCACCGCCTCGAAGCCGCTGGCCGAGCAGACGACCGCCACGGCGGTCTGGAAAACCACGGTTTGGCCCCGCATGCGGCGCAACTGCGCGGTGGCTCTTTCGTGGTTCCCGGGCTTGCCCAGAGGTTCGCCCGCCAGATCTGCGACCTGGTCGGAGCCAATGACGATCGCCTGCGGGTGCAGCGCCGCCACGGCGTGCGCCTTGAGCAGCGCGAGCCGCAGCGCCAACGCGTGCGGAGCCTCGCCAGGAGATGGGGTTTCATCCACCTCCGGAGAGGCCGTGGTGAAGGGAATGCGCAGGCGCTCGAGCAGTTCGCGTCGGTAGCGCGAGCTCGATCCCAGGACCAGCGCGCGGTGTTCGGGGGCTTTCAAAGGCATGGCGCGATTCTCTTACACTGTCCTTTATGACCAAGGAATATTCCCCGGATCGTCTGGATATAAAAGCCTTCGTGCAGGCGTCTGCACATCTGGTCGGTCACGGCTCGCTGCTCAAATATGAGCGGCTCGCTCATGAAGCCAAGGGCCTGCATCCGGATCTTCGGGTCGATTGGGAAGCGCGCGGCGAGGTGCGGCCGGCGGCCGGCGGTGTCGGCGCGCCGCAACTGTGGTTGCAGCTGACGGCGCACGGTACCTTGCCTATGCAGTGCCAACGCTGCCTGAGCGCGGTGGATGTACCGCTGGACGTGAGCCGCTGGTTCCGCTTCGTGGCCGATGAGGCCACCGCCGAGGCATTGGACGACGATTCTGAAGAAGACTTGCTCGCCATCAGCCGCGAATTCTCTTTGCACGAACTGATTGAAGATGAGCTCCTGATGTCGCTGCCTGCGGTTCCGATGCACGACGATTGCCCCATTAGCGTCCCGATGAGCGTCGTCGACGAAGATTTTGATGCGGCGGAGTCCGAGCGCCCCAATCCGTTTGCCGCGCTGGCCGGTCTTCGCATTGGCAAGGACGACAAGTAGCGTTGGCCTGTGCATACCGCAGTCGTTCCTGCACTATAATCGTGGGCTTCGCGCGAATTCCCTTGAGTCCTTTGCTCGGCTGATCGCGTCTTTACCAATCTATTTCCGCCCAGGAGCCGACCATGGCCGTTCAGCAGAACAAAAAATCCCCTTCCAAGCGCGGCATGCACCGTTCGCACAATGCGCTGGTCGTACCCGGTATCGCACTCGAGCCCACCACGGGTGAAGTGCACTTGCGCCACCACATCAGCCCCAACGGTTTCTACCGTGGCCGCCAGGTGCTGAAGAACAAGTCCGAAGGCTGATTTCGCTGCGCAGCAGCGCTGGCCGAGGCCCGTAGCTACAAGCTCTGTAGCACGGGCCTTTCTTGTTTTGTTCCTGCGCATGCGTCGTTTCCTGTCACTTCCTTTTCGCCGCATTCATCCATGACCACACTGTCAGTCGATTGCATGGGGGGCGACCACGGTCCCCGCGTCACCCTGGTGGCTTGCCGCCGTTTCCTTGACACTCATTCTGAGGCGCGCCTGCTGCTCGTCGGCCTGCCAGAAGCGCTGGCGGGTTTCAGCCATGAGCGCGCCAAGGTGGTTCCAGCCAGCGAAGTCGTGGCCATGGACGATCCGGTCGAAGTGGCGCTGCGTCGCAAGAAGCAGTCGTCCATGCGCATCGCCATTGAGCAGGTCAAAAGCGGCGCGGCCGACGCGGCGGTCTCCGCCGGCAACACGGGCGCGCTGATGGCCATTGCCCGCTATGTGCTCAAGACGCTCGATGGGATTGACCGTCCCGCCATAGCCAGTCAGCTCCCCAATGACAAGGGCGGTGCCACCACGGTGCTCGACCTGGGCGCCAACGTCGATTGCTCGGCCGAACACCTGCTGCAGTTCGCAGTGATGGGCTCGGCGCTGGTCGCTGCGCTCGGCGGCCCGGCGCAGCCTACGGTGGGCTTGCTCAACATTGGCGAGGAAGCCATCAAGGGCAACGAAGTGATCAAGCGCGCCGGCGAGTTGCTCCGCGCTGCAGGTCAAGCCGGCACGATCCACTTCTATGGCAATGTGGAAGGAAACGATATTTTCAAAGGCACGGCCGACATCGTGGTATGCGATGGTTTTGTAGGAAATGTGGCTCTCAAAGCGAGTGAGGGCGTAGCGTCGATGGTCGTCGGCGGCCTGAAGCAGGAGTTCAAACGCAACGTGTTCACCAAAATGGCGGCACTGGTTGCCTACCCGGTTTTGGCTGCTTTGATGAAGCGTATGGACTACCGGCGCTACAACGGAGCAGCGCTTCTGGGCCTGCGTGGCTTGGTGTTCAAGAGCCACGGTTCCGCCGACGAACTGGCGTTCGAACTCGCCCTGGGCCGCGCGTATGATGCAGCCCGCAACAAGCTGCTGGACCGCGTGCGCCAGCGCATCGACAGCGCCGCGCCGCTTTTGAGCGCCGCCCAGACCGAACCCAGCGCGGCTCCGCAGCCGCCCTCTGACCCATGAATTCCTACTCCCGCATTACCGGTACCGGCAGCCATCTTCCGCCGCGGCGCGTCTCCAACGACCAACTGGTCGCCCAGTTGGCGGAGACGGGTGTCGAGACGTCGGACCAGTGGATCGTAGAACGCACCGGCATCTGTGCGCGCCACTTTGCAGCCGACGACGTGCACTGCAGCGACATGGCGCTGGATGCTGCGCGCCACGCGCTAAAGGCCGCAGGGCGCGATGCCAGCGAACTCGATCTCATCATCGTTGCCACATCCACGCCCGACATGGTGTTTCCGTCCACCGCGTGCATCCTGCAGGAGAAACTGGGTGCCAATGGCTGTCCAGCGTTCGATCTCCAAGCGGTGTGCAGTGGTTTTGTCTACGCGCTGACCGTCGCCGACGCCATGGTGCGCGCGGGTAGCGCGCGCTGCGCCTTGGTGGTCGGCTCCGAAATTTTCAGCCGCCTGCTCGATTTCTCGGACCGCACCACCTGTGTGCTGTTTGGCGACGGCGCCGGCGCGGTGGTGTTGGAGGCGTCTGAGACGCCCGGAATCCTGGCCAGTGATCTGCATGCCGACGGCAAGCACGTGGACCTTCTGTGTGTGCCCGGTCATGTGGCGGGCGGCGTGGCCACGGGCGACCCCTTTCTCAAAATGGATGGGCAAGCAGTGTTCAAGCTGGCCGTAGGTGTGCTGGAAAAATCCGCCCGCGCCACGCTGGAGAAGGCCGGCATGGGAACCGATCAGGTCGACTGGCTTATCCCGCACCAGGCCAATATCCGCATCATGCAGAGCACGGCGCGCAAGCTCAAGATGGGCATGGAGAAGGTGGTGGTCACAGTGGACCAACATGGCAACACGTCCGCCGCGTCGATTCCGCTCGCGCTCGATCACGCCGTGCGCTCTGGCCAGGTTCAGCCGGGCCACACCGTGCTGCTCGAAGGCGTTGGCGGCGGTTTCACGTGGGGCTCAGTGCTCCTGAAAATGTAGCTGTCTGCGCTTACTGGTTAAGCGCTGGAGCCATTTTTAACTCATATTTTCTTGAAAGAGCGCATGGCATCGTTTGCATTCGTCTTTCCCGGCCAAGGCTCGCAATCTGTGGGCATGTTGGACGGCTGGGGAGGCCATCCCGCAGTCGCAGGCGCGCTGGCTGAAGCGTCGGACGCTTTAGGCGAAGACTTGGGCGCGCTGATCCGCGAAGTCCCTAAGGAAGTCCTGGCGCTGACCACCAATACTCAGCCCGTCATGCTGGTGGCTGGCGTGGC
>JBBSRE010000053.1:0-11599 GCA_038243365.1 Burkholderiales bacterium
ACCATGCCGATCTTTCCTGGCATGAGCTCCTGCGCGTAGACCAGGATGGCAGAGAACGCAGACGACAGCACCAGTCCGATCACGATCGTGAGCGCGGTCGTCCAGAACAGATCCGCATGTGGCAGGAGCAACGCAAACGGTGCGACACCGAGGATGGACACCCAGATCACCGGCTTGCGCCCGATACGATCACCAATGGGCCCGCCGGCGAGCGTGCCGATGGCCGATGCAAACAAGAAGATAAACAGGTGCACCTGTGCACTTTGTACCGACACGCCGAACTTATCGATCAAGTAGAAGGTGTAGAAGCTACTGATACCTGCGATGTAAAAATACTTGGAAAAGATCAAAACCAGCAACACGCCAATGGCAAAGAGCACCACGCGGCGTGGGTATGGCGAGGTGGGCACTTCCCGCACCCGCCCCACTGCTGCTGCGACATGGTGCGCAGCGTACCAACGGCTCACCTGCAGCAGCAGGGCGATGGCCACCAATGCAACAAGCCCAAACCAGGCAATGCTGCGCTGGCCAAAGGGCACGATTACGGCCGCTGCAAGCAATGGGCCAATCGCACTGCCTGTGTTGCCACCCACCTGAAAAATGGATTGGGCGAGCCCGTGCTTGCCGCCAGACGCCAAACGCGCAATGCGCGAAGACTCCGGATGAAAGACCGCGGAGCCCAGGCCCACAAACGCTGCGGCAAGCAGCAGCACAGCGTAGGTAGGCGCGTACGCCAGAAGGATCAATCCGCACAAGGTGGAGACCATGCCGAATGGCAACGAATACGGCAGAGGCCGGCGGTCGGTGTACAGCCCGATAAGAGGCTGCAGCAGCGACGCGGTCAGTTGATAGGTCAGCGTAATGAGGCCGATCTGGGCAAAGCTCAGATGAAAATTACCTTTGAACACCGGGTACAGCGCCAGGATGAGCGACTGCATCATGTCGTTCACCATGTGCGAGGCGCTGATCGCTCCTAGGACGCCGTAGGAGGCCTTGGGAGACAGAGACGGTCTGAGCGCGGCGGCGGCACTGGACATTGCGAGAGTTTTCCGGGGTGAGGTGCACGACCCGCGGGTACGGGTATGACGAGGCGACGGGCCATCGCGCGCCGGAATTTTAGAGTTGGAACGCAGGTTTGTCTGGCGCATCTGTCGGGCACCCTCGGGACCACGCTCCACCGTTCCGGTTCGCTCTGCGATGGGATCTCATGCGAATGGCCGTTCCCCTGTGGCTCTTCTCGGCCAATGCGTTCGGCGCGGCGACGCACTGCGCACCCGATGAGACCGTGGTGTGCTCGTGCTCGCTGGCAACCTCGAAGGTAGTCTCGCTCTGCCTGGCGAAGGCCTCGGTTGCCAATCCTGCAGCACTCTCTCTCGATTTGGCCACTCGGGGATGCCGGCTCTCGAACCGGTTATCGGAACGCACGGCGGCCGGCGCCTTGCAGGTCTCCGAGATACCTGCCACTTCACAAAGCTCCCAAGGATCAAGCCGCCGCTGCTCGCGCCCGCAGTGCCCGGATGCCTTCCGAGAACCGCTGCAGCGTCGGCGTGCTGTCGCCCGGGGAAACCATGAATTCGATGAGCTGGAAGCGCCCGCACTCCGCAAAGGCGGCGTCCAGCGCGGTCTTGAACTCTTTGCGGGTGGTGACGCGGTGGCCGCGGCCACCCAGAACATTGGCCAGATCAGCAAAGCGCCAGTCACCGAGAGCCGCGCATTGCGATTCGGTCTGGAAGGCGCGAATCATTTCCCAACTCTGGTTGTTCAGCACGATGACGATCGGGTCCAGCCCCAAGCGCGGGCAGTTGCCCAGCTCCCAGCCGGTCATCTGGAACGCTCCGTCGCCCACCAGAATCAGGCTGCGCTCACCCGTGGCCACTTGCGCGCCAATACCGGCAGGCACGCCGAAGCCCATGGTGGCGTAGTAGCCGGGGGCCACGAGTGGCGTAGGCAGCAGCTCCATGGCGGCAAACAGGCAGTCGCCCATGTCGGAGACGATGTTCATCGGCCCGTGCGCCAGGATGCGGTCATTCAGCGCACGGCTGAGATCCCCCGCGCAGAGCGGGGTGTCGTCGGCCACCAGGCCGCGCGGGTAATCGGGCTGCGGCGGCAGCGTGCGCTGGGGCGTGCTGCTGGCGGGGGGAAGGCGCTCCAGCAGCGCCTCGACCAGCGCGGCCAGCGGAATGTCGTGGTACACGTGGTGGCCCACCCGCACCTCGCGATGGGCCGCGATCAGCGCGCGGCGAAAATCCATGCGCTGGGCGCTGACGCCAAAGTTGCTGTCCGAGAGAATGGCGCCGAGCATCACCGGCAAGTCTGAATCGTCGAGCAGCGCCGTGGTCTCGGGCGCACCGGCCACTCCCAGGTACGTGCCGTGCAAATCCACACCGTCCTCGGCCAGCAGGCCGCGCCCCATGAAGGTGGTGAGCACGGGCAACTGCAGGCGGCGCGCGAGTTCGGCTACGCGCCTCTCAATGCGGAAGCGTCGCACTTCCACGTCAATCACCAGCACCGGGCTCTTTGCGGCGTGGATGCGCGCGAGCCATTCGTCGGCGGCCTCGGCGACGGCCTCTGCGTTGAAACTGCGCGGCGGCAGCACTGGCACTTCGCGCACGGGCGCAAGCGTCATGTCGCGCGGGATTTCTATCAGCACGGGTTGCGAGTATTCCCGGCAGTTGCGCAGCACGCGGGCGATGTCTTCTGGCGCGGTGTCGGGGTTGGACAGGCGCACCTGGTCGCAGGTGATTTCATTGAAGATGCGCAGTTGCGAGTCGATGCTGCGCACCTGGTGGTGCAGCACCAAGCCGGAATGCGACTCGACCTCACCGGGGCAGCCGGCCAGGATGACGAGCGGGGAGCATTCGGCATAGGCGCTGGCGACCGCGTTGACCGCATTGAGAGCACCGGCGCCATAGGTCACCGCCATCACGCCGACGCCGCAGTGCATACGCGCGGCGGCGTCTGCCGCAAAGCCGACCGCTGGCTCGTGGCTGAGGGTGTAGAGCGGCAGGATGCGACTCTCTTCCATTTGCCGAAACAGCGGAAGGATGAAGTCGCCGGGGATACCAAATATTTCCTGAGCGCCGTGGTTCTTGAGCGCGCGCAGCAGCGCGAGGCCGAGGGTCATGGGAGTCTTTCAAGCGGTAGACAGCCCCGATGATCGGCCCGCGCAGGGCCATGAGGGTCTGACCTAGATCAAGTGCCGCCTGTAAAGCGAGTGCAGGAAGCGCATTTTTCTGAGCTCATCGATGTTTGTGCGCGCTGAATTGTTGCGCCGTACTTTCGCAGACCACACCCAACGTGCGTCGCCCGCACAACGCCGCGCGCGACCCTACACGGCGCACTCCACCTGCCGTTGCAGCGGGGCCTCCGGTGTCACTACCAAATAGATAGCTGGTTGCGCAATCTCAGTAAGCCTTAGAAGGTCTTTTCCTTATATTTTCGCTCGCTTCAGTGTCGGCAGCACGCCATGCACTGCGAGCACCAAGCTGGCGCGCAGCTGCGCCGCATCCACCGCTGGCCCTTGCGCCAAGAGCGACTGCGATACCCATCCATAGCTGATCGCATGCAGCAGCCGCGCCGCATTGGCCGCATCCAAGGGAGGGTCGCTGGAGGCCAGCAGTGCCTGCTGCCACATGAGCACCCAGTCTTCGTAGTGGCCACGAAACGCCTCAATCGTGGAAATTTGCCGCTCCAGCAGAAAAAGCGCCGCCCATTCGGGGGCTGCCTGCAACACGGTGTCGAGCTGAATCGCCACCACCGCGTCTACGACCTCGATCAAAGGCTTGCCCTTGGCCGTTGAGGCGGCCTCGCGCAGGGCGGCTTCCAACGCCTGAACGCGGTGGTGTATCCAGAAGGCGGCCAGCGCGTGCTTGTTGCCAAAGTATTCGTAGAACGTGCCCACGCCCACACCGGCCACCGCCACCACTTCGCGGATGGTGGTGCGGGCATACCCCCGGTCGAGCAAAACCCGAACAAAGGCGTCTTGCAGAGCTTGTGCACTGGCTTGCGCGCGGCTCTGGCGCGGGCGGCGGCGCACGGCCGGCACGGGTTGCGCGGTGCCGGCTGCGCCAGCGCGCGCGCCGCTTGCAAGCCGAACACCCCCTGCCGATTTGTTGCCTAGACTCATTGCAGACATTCTGACCCCAGGAAAGCCGATGCCACAGACCCACGACGTGTTCAACCAGTTTGCCGAAGCGGCCGACTTCAACCTGCTCACCACCGACCCGGCGCTGCAGGAGGCGTTGGCACGGGCGAACGCCGATTGGGCGGAGCCGCTGCTGAATGACTACGCACAGCGCATGGGCAGCAGCAAAACCTTTGCCTGGGCACAGGAGGCCAACCGCCACACGCCCGAACTGCGAGGGTTCGACAGTCGGGGCCGCCGGATCAACGCAGTGCAGTTTCACCCGAGCTGGCATGCGCTGATGGCGATGTACCGCGGCGGCGGGTTGATCTCCATGCCGTTTGATTCCGACACGCCCGGCCGCTGGAGCGCATGGGCCGCCGGCTTCTACCTGCACGGCCAGATCGAACAAGGCTCGCTGTGCCCCGCCACCATGACCACGGCCGCGATCCCGTTGCTAAAGCGCGAGCCGGCGCTGTGGGCACAGCTTCAAAACAAACTGCTCTGCACCGACTACGACGAGCGCGATTTGCCAGTGGCGCAGAAGCGTTCGATGTGGATCGGCATGGGCATGACAGAAAAACAGGGTGGCTCGGATGTGCGCGCCAACACCACCCAGGCATCGCCCGTGGGCGCGGGCGGTCGCGGGGGTGAGTACCTGCTCACTGGCCACAAATGGTTCTTCTCGGCGCCCATGTGCGACGCGCATCTGGTGGTTGCGCAGACGCCCGCTGCCGGCCCGGCCTGCTTCTATGTGCCGCGTTGGCGGCCCGATGGCACGCGCAACGCTGTGAACATCCAGCGGCTGAAAGACAAGGTGGGCAACCGCAGCAATTCCAGCAGTGAGGTGGAGTTTGATGGGGCGCTGGGCATCCTGATGGGCGAAGAAGGGCGCGGCATTCCGACCATCATCGAGATGGCGACGTTGACGCGGCTGAATTGCGTGATCGGCAGCGCGGCCATCATCCGCCAAGCGCTGGTGCAGGCCATTGCGTACACCCGCCAACGCGAGGCGTTTGGAAAGCTGCTGATCGAGCAGCCCTTGATGCAAAGCGTGCTGGCCGACATGGCTCTGGAGAGTGAAGCCGCGCTGGCGATTTCCATGCGACTTGCACAGGCTTACGAACGGGAGGCCTCAGGTCAGAGCACGCCGGTGGAGCGCGCATGGAAGCGCATTCTCACGCCCGCTGCCAAATTCTGGGTCTGCAAGCGCGCGGTAGAGCTGACGGGCGAGGCCATGGAGGTTTTGGGCGGCAACGGCTATGTGGAGGAAGGCGTGATGGCCCGCCTGTTCCGCGAAGCGCCAGTGAACTCCATCTGGGAAGGCTCGGGCAACGTGATGTGCCTGGACGTTCTGCGCGCCCTCGGCCGCGAGCCCGACGCTGCTGAGGCGCTGCTGAGCGAATGGAGTGCCGGTGTGAAAGGTGAGCCGATTCTGGAGCGCGCGCTGGCTGATCTGGCTCGGGGCCTGTCGACTCCGGGCACTGTCGGCGAGTCCAGTGCCCGCGCTGTCGCGCAGCGTCTGGTGCTGCTGGCCCAGGCCTGCCTGCTGCGCGAGAGCGCGCCCGCATGGGTGTCTGGGGCGTTTATCGCCACGAGGTTTGGTGATGCCCATTGGGGGCGGGTGGTGGGCGCCATGGAAACGCGCACTTCGACCGTGTTGGATTTTCCCGCGCTGCTGGAGCGCGCGCTGCCGGGCTGACGCCTGCACTCCCGCCTTGGCAGCTAGTCCGCTTCTCCCCGGGCTCAGATGGCACCTCGATCGGGCTGACGCGAGGAGCGCGGGCAGGCACGCTAGAGCCATCCTTAAAAGGTGCTGCCCGCACGCGCTGCAACGCTGCATCAGCGTGGGCATGACGTAATTTGTGTGACCACAAGCAGGGCTAATGGCGCTGGGCCTTGCAACCATCGCGGCGCTTGTTGCTATCTTTAGCATAGCTGATCGCGCTTTTCCATTAAGCGCTGCGATCATTTTTCACGGTTTTTGTCCGGTTTGGGGGAATGCGGCTTCGCGCAAGCGCGCTCTGGGATGCGCGTCTGCTCAGCGCGCTTGCGCAAAGGGTTGCCCGCACAATGCTGGCCATGCTTACGCTCCAAGACATCCAAGCCGCCGCCGAACGCTTGAAAGGCCAGGTGCTCGACACACCGTTCGTCGAATCGCGCACGCTCTCCGAAATCGTGGGCGCGCAGGTGTTTCTCAAGTTCGAGAACCTGCAGTTCACGGCATCGTTCAAAGAACGCGGGGCCTACAACAAGCTGGTCCAGCTCACCACCGAAGAACGCTCCAAGGGCGTGATTGCCATGAGCGCCGGCAACCATGCCCAGGGCGTGGCGTACCACGCCCAGCGATTGGGCATTCGAGCGGTGATCGTCATGCCCAGCTTCACGCCGGGCGTCAAAGTAGCGCGCACGCGTGGTTTCGGCGCCGAAGTGGTACTGCACGGCAGTACGCTGGACGAGGCGCGTCAACACGCCTTTCACCTGGCGCAGCAGCAGGGCCTGGTGTTTGTCCACCCCTACGACGACGAAGCCGTGGCTGCCGGCCAGGGCACAGTGGGGCTGGAGATGCTGGCTGCCGTCCCGGACCTGGACACGCTGGTCATCGCGGTCGGCGGCGGCGGCTTGATTGCCGGCATTGCCACTGCGGCCAAGGCACTGCGCCCGGGCATCGAAATCATCGGCGTTCAGACCGAGCGCTTCCCGGCCATGGTGAATGCGATTCAGGGCACCCACCACGTTCAAGGCACATCCACCATTGCCGAAGGCATTGCCGTGGGCACCCCTGGCGTCGTGGCGCTCGACGTGGTGCGCCGCCTGGTGGACGATCTGGTGCTGGTCGACGAGGGCGACATCGAGCATGCGGTGCTCATGCTGCTGGAGGTCGAGAAAACCCTGGTGGAAGGTGCCGGCGCGGCAGGTCTGGCCGCCATGCTGCGCTACCCGGAACGCTTTGCTGGCAAGCGCGTGGGGCTGGTGCTGTGCGGCGGCAATATTGACCCGCTGCTGCTGGCGGCCATCATCGAACGCGGCATGGTGCGCTCGGGCCGGCTGGCGCGCATTCAGGTAAGCGCGCGCGACGTGCCCGGGGTGCTCGCAGCCATCACCAAAGCTGTAGCGGACGCCGGCGCCAATATTGAAGAGGTGCACCACCAGCGCGCGTTCACGCTGCTGGCGGCGCAAAACGTGGAGATCGAATTGGTGCTCCAGGCGCGGGGGAAGGCGCATGTGGAGGAGGTGTTGCAGAGTTTGCGTGAGAAGGGGATGGAGGCGGTGTTGCGGTAGCCACTGCGGACCGTGTTCTCCTGCAACTGGCGAGATGGTCTGCTGCATGGCGCCGCGAGACGGGATCAGATCAGGTGATTCTGCCGAAAGCCGTCTGCTTGGCGCACATGTCGGGTGCCCCGAGTTGCATCCGGCAGCGCCAAGAAACCCGCCCCACCGCCAATAATCCCCTGGCGTGTGAAATACCGTGAGCCCACCACGCGCAGGCTCGAAAGCCTTTGCTCCCCTCCGGGCAGTCCTTGCCCTTAAAATATTCTCTTTCTGATCAGTACCCTTGGAGAGCCGCCATGTCCGACCCCCACAGCCCCGAGCACGTCGCGCACCCTGCTGTCGATGCGCCTGCCCACCCGGTCGACGCGGTGGAAGCCATCGTGCCGATGATGCCGCTGGTGTTGCCTGCCGTCGGAGCCATCATGATCTTCCTGCTGGCGATGATCGCCGTCACCATGGCGTGACGGGCCGTTTTCTCCACAGCCATCGATAACCCCGCTCGCGGGGTTTTTTTTCGTCGGCCGTTTTCGGTTCTGTCTCAACTATCGTGCATATGGTCATGCGCGCTTTGCATACTTTTGCTCTCGATGTTGCTGACAGTTGCGGGACTGCTCTCTAAAATCGATCTCCCAGTCCATGGCAGCGGCTTTGCTATTGCGTGAAATGCGTTGCAGAACGTGTGCACCAGCGCCCGCAGTGCCTTGCTGGTTTTCAAAAGGGTGCGCAGCCCGCCGGTTTGCCCACCCAGCGTGATGGCATGCAGATTGCGTTTCCCCTTTGAAAAATCGGTTTTCAACTTGAGGAAGCATCTCCATGAACGCACCCACCATGCAGGGCCTGAACATCAACGCCCCCGCCTACGTCAAGAACGCCCGCCTGCTCGCCTGGGTAGCCGACATGGCTTTGCTGTGCAAGCCAGCCAACATTCACTGGTGTGATGGTTCCAAGGAAGAATACGACCAGCTGTGCCAGCAACTGGTCGACGCCGGCACTTTCAAGCGCCTGAACCCCGCCAAACGGCCGAACAGCTACCTCGCCTGGTCCGACCCGTCGGATGTAGCGCGGGTGGAAGACCGCACCTTCATCTGCGCCAACAGCCGGCAAGAAGCGGGCCCAACCAACAACTGGATGGAGCCGGGTGAAATGCGCGCAACGCTGCGGCCTTTGTTTGACGGCTGCATGCAGGGTCGCACCCTGTACGTAGTGCCATTTTCCATGGGGCCGCTCGGCAGCCCTATTGCGCACATCGGCGTGGAGCTGACTGACAGCGCCTACGTGGCGGTGAACCAGCGCCTGATGACGCGCATGGGCAAGGCGGTGTACGACGTGCTGGGTACCGAGGGCGCGTTCGTGCCTTGCATGCACACCGTGGGAGCGCCGTTGGCTGCAGGCGAAATGGACCAGACCAGCTGGCCCTGCAATCCGGATACCAAATACATCGTGCATTTCCCCGAGTCGCGCGAAATCTGGAGCTACGGCTCGGGTTATGGCGGTAATGCCTTGCTAGGCAAGAAGTGCCTTGCGCTGCGCATCGCCTCCACCATGGGCCACAAGGAAGGCTGGCTGGCCGAGCACATGCTGGTGCTGGGCGTGGCGAAGCCTGACGGCCAGAAGTACCACGTGGCAGCTGCTTTCCCGAGCGCCTGCGGCAAGACCAACTTTTCTATGCTGGTGCCGCCACCGGCTTTTGAAGGCTGGAAGGTCACCACGATTGGCGACGACATCGCCTGGATCAAGCCAGACGCCTCGGGCAAGCTGCGCGCTATCAACCCGGAAGCCGGTTATTTCGGCGTGGCACCCGGCACCAATCTGCACACCAACCCTAACTGCATGCGTTCGCTGGACCGCGACGTGATCTTCACCAACGTGGCGCTGACCGACGACGGCGATGTGTGGTGGGAAGGCATGGAACAAGACACCGGCGGCTTGCCCGAGCACCTGATGGACTGGAAAGGCAAGGACTGGACGCCGCAGATCGCCAAGGAAACGGGGGCAAAGGCCGCGCACCCCAATTCTCGTTTCACCGTAGCTGCCACCAACAATCCGGCACTCGACCCGGCGTGGGACGATCCGGCTGGCGTGCCCATCGACGCCTTTATCTTCGGTGGCCGCCGCTCAACTACGGTGCCACTGGTGACGCAGGCCCGCAACTGGCAAGACGGTGTGTACATGGCCGCCACCATGGGCAGCGAGACCACTGCCGCAGCGTTCGGCAAGCAAGGCGTTGTGCGGCGCGACCCGTTCGCCATGCTGCCGTTCTGCGGCTACAACATGAGTGATTACTTCCAGCACTGGCTGGACGTGGGTGCCGAGTTGGCGAAACGCGGCGCAGCGCTGCCGCCGATCTTCACCACCAACTGGTTCCGCAAGAACGAAGCGGGCAAGTTTGTCTGGCCCGGCTACGGCGAGAACATGCGCGTTTTGAAGTGGATGATTGATCGCATCGAAGGCACGGTCGCCGGTCAGGACACCGTCTTCGGCACCGCACCGCAATACGGCGAAATCAACTGGAGCGGCCTGGATTTCAGCGCAGCGCAGTTCAACACCGTGACTGCCATCGACCCAGCCGCCTGGCGCGAAGAACTCAAGCTGCATGACGAGCACTTTGCCAAGCTGTCCTACCACCTGCCCAAAGAACTGCTGGCCACGCGCGGCGCGATTGAGGCGCGTTTGAACGCCTGACGTGAAGGTAACCCCGCCGGGCCAACGTCTGTTGGGCGTTGGGCTGCGGGTAACTGGCGAATTGGCGAACTGGCTTGCAAAGCTTGCGGCCACAAAAAAGCCGCGCTACACAGGCGCGGCTTTTTGCCATCAAGGTGCCGCCCGCAGGCGGCGGCTGGATCAGTCGGCGCGGCGAAGAGCGCAGACCAAGTCGGTCATGATGCGCGGGTCCTGCTGAGCCATGGCCCAGACTTCGCGGTCGTCACGAGCAATGCGACGCTGCTCACGCCAGGCTGCCAACGTAGCCGACAGACTGGGGACCACCTTCGCCGACACGGCGGGCACGGTCAGCAAGCGCAGAAACGTGGAATGGGTCAAGGTGGTCATAGTGTTTCCTAACAAACGGTGCACAAAAATTGATGCGATGGGCGGATACTAGGGTTTACCCGCCCGTTTATCCACTTTATGTTTGTGATGATGTTCATTCACAGCATGAATAAGCCGCACGCTCCGCGGCCGCGCTTGCCATCCTCCATGTTTTGACGTTGCTGGTTGATGAAGGGCCATTCACATGTCAGAGGCTTTCCGCCGATTGGATCTCAACCTCCTGCGCGTCTTTGACGCGGTGATGGTCGAGCGCAGCTTGACGCGCGCCGCACACAAGCTGTCGCTCACCCAACCCGCGGCCAGCAACGCCTTGCGGCGCCTGCGTGAGACGCTGGGAGACGAGCTTTTGCGTCGCAACGGTGGCACGCTGGAGCCGACGCCGCGCGCCCAGGCTTTATGGCCAGTGGTGCAGACGGCGCTTGCTCAGCTCGAGGCAGCGCTTTCGCCCGACCATTTCGAGCCAGCCGAAGCGGACAACACGTTTGTACTGGCGATGGCCGATGCCACTGCCGCGGCGCTGATGCCCCAGCTGGTGCGCATCCTGGCCGACGAAGCCCCCAGGGTGTCGATGCGGGTGCTTCCACTGTCGACCCGAGACCCGCGCCGGTTGCTCGATGAAGAGAAGGCCGACCTGGCGATAGGCTACTTTCCTGCGGTGCTCGCCGACCTGACCGCCCGCAACCAGACGGGCGACGTGGTGACTTTTGCCCACCAGCGCGTGTACGACAGTCAGTACGTGTGTCTGATGCGCAAGGGCCACCCTTTGGCAGCGCGCCCACTCACCCTGGATGACTACTGCGCAGCACGCCACCTGCTGGTCAGCTATTCGGGGCGTCCCTATGGCTTCACCGATGAGGCACTGGCGGCCTTGGGGCGCGAGCGGCGCATTGTGCTCACGGTCAACCAGTTCTTTACCGCTGGCCGCGTGGTGGCCAACTCGGATTTGCTCACCGTGCTGCCCCTGCACTTCTTCGGGGTCACCGGCATGGAAGACACCCTGGTCTGGCGCCCGCTCCCGTTGCATTTGCCCACCGTACATGTCGATGCACTGTGGCATGTGCGGCGCGCGGCCGGCGCACCGCATCGCTGGTTGCGCTCGGTGGTAGCGCGCTCGGCGAGCCTCGAAAATCTCCCGCATGAAGATTCAACTGCTCT
>JBBSRE010000054.1:0-11564 GCA_038243365.1 Burkholderiales bacterium
ACCGTGATGACTGATGAGTGGTTCAGGCAACGATGGCTGCGGTCGAGCTGGCCTGCCATCTGGCGCAAAGGACTGTTCGCCGTAATTTCATTGCTGCTGGGTCTGACAGCGGTACCGGTTCACGCGCTGCCCAGCTTTTCCGACGTGCGGTCACAGTGGCGCTCGTCCGAAACCCTGGTGCTGTCCCGTGAGGGCGAGTTGCTGCAAAGCGTGCGCACTGACGCCAGCGTGCGGCGCGGTCAATGGATCGCGCTGGCTGACGTGTCGCCAGCGCTGCAAAGCGCCATGCTGTTGTCGGAAGACAAGCGTTTTTATGAGCACAGCGGTGTCGACTGGGCGGCCATCGGTTCAGCCGCGTGGGGCAACGTGTGGAACACCCGCACGCGCGGCGCCAGTACCGTGACCATGCAGCTGGCAGGCCTGCTCGATGCGCCCGGCGGCGCCGATCTGCGCCAGCGCCCGGGCGGGCGCAGCGTGGTGCAGAAAATCGGCCAAGTGGCCGCCGCCGAGGTGCTGGACCGGCGCTGGCGCAAAGACCAGATCCTGGAGGCGTACCTTAATCTGGTGCCGTTTCGCGGCGAACTAGTGGGCATTGATGCGCTCAGCCGCACGCTGTTTGGCAAGGCTCCGCAGGGTCTGGATGCGCAAGAGGCTGCGCTAGCGGCCGCACTGGTTCGTGCACCCAATGCCAGCCCGGCCACAGTGGCGCGGCGTGCTTGCGGCGTGTTGCAGGCCATGCAGGCGGCTGGCAGCGCTGCCGCTGCAGCAGCCAGCAGCGACTGCGATGCGATGTCGCTGTTCGCCATCGGCAGCCTCGGCCGGCGCGCGTTTGATGCGAGCAGCGGCATCGCCCCGCATGCGGCACGCCGCACCCTCTCTACGTTGCCGGCGATGGGAGGCGATGCGCCACCCCCAGCCCGTATCACGAGCACGCTCAGCGCGCCACTGCAGCGCTTTGCTGTGCAGACCCTGTCGCAGCACCTGCGGGAACTCAGCGGCCGCAACGTGCAAGACGGCGCCATCGTGGTGCTCGACAACGCCACCGGCGAGGTCTTGGCTTGGGTAGGCTCATCGGGTGATCTAAGCGAAGCGGCCGAGGTGGACGCCGTGCTGGCGCGCCGCCAGCCGGGCTCTACGCTCAAGCCGTTTCTGTACGGGCAAGCCATTGCCGAGCGCCGTTTGACAGCCGCTTCCCTGATCGACGATTCCCCGGCGCGCATGCCCACCGCTGGCGGCCTCTACATTCCGCAAAACTACGACCGGCGTTTCAAGGGCTGGGTCTCTGCGCGCACCGCGCTGGCCGCGTCGCTCAACATTCCAGCAGTGCGCACGCTCGCCATGGTCTCGCCCGATGCGTTCTTCACCCAGTTGCAGGCGTTGGGGCTGAACTTGCGCGAGACAGGCGGCTACTACGGCCTGAGCCTGGCGCTGGGCAGCAGCGAAGTGACCTTGCTGCAGCTGACCAACGCCTACCGCGCGCTGGCCAATGGCGGGCGCCTGAGCGCAGTGGCGCCGCTTCAGCGTGCGGACAGAGGCAGCGCTGTGCGAGCCGCGCCAGGCCACAAGTCCCGCGAAGGCGTTGCAAGCACCCAGCGGCGCGTCGCTGCGCCCGCGTTCACGCCGGCGCTCGATGCAGAAGCCGCCTTCATCGTCGGTGACATCCTGTCCGATCCCATGGCGCGTGTGCGCACCTTCGGACCCGACAGCGTGCTCGCCACGCGCGCCTGGAGCGCCGTCAAAACCGGCACCAGCAAGGACATGCGTGACAACTGGGCGCTGGGCTGGTCGGCCCGCTACACGGTGGGTGTCTGGGTGGGCAATGCGGCCGGCGGCGCTATGCACGATGTGAGCGGCATCAGCGGCGCTGCGCCGGTGTGGGCCGCGCTGATGGGTTTTTTGCATGCGCGCGAGCCCAGCCCGCCGCCGCAGCCGCCCTCCGGCGTGGTGCAAGCCGAGATTCAATTCGGGGTGGACGCGAACGGACAACCGCTGGAAGCAGCGCGCCGCGAATGGTTTGAGGTCGGCACCAGTCAGCGTCTCTTTGCTATCGAAGGCATAGCTGGTGGCGCAGATGGGATAAGCGTTGGAGCCGGAAAAGACTCAAAAGTAACGTCTTTGTCAGGCGCTCCTGCCCCGTCCCCGCTGCGCATCGCCGAGCCGGCGCCGGGAACCGTGATCGCACTGGACCCGGACATCCCGCCTGCGAACCAGCGCCTGCGCCTCGTGGCCAACCGTGCTTCGGCATCACAGGTGCGCTGGCAGATCGACGGCAAAGCGGTGGGGCAGGGCGCAGTGCAGGCCTGGATGCCCTGGCCCGGGCGGCACCGGCTGACTTTGCTTGACGCTCGGGGCAGGGTGCTCGATGAATCGCACTTCGAAGTGCGCGGTGCGGGCGTTGCGCATCGCTGAGCGCGCCCGCGCCGGCGCCCCGCAGAGTGACCGCCTTTTACAATCTCCAAGACATGTCTTTCCCGCGCCTCGCTACCCCCTCGGTACGCCTGTTTGCTCTGGCGGTGCTGTTGGCTCTTGGTATCGGCGCGTTGTTCGCACGAGCCATCTGGACCATGCGGGATGAGCAATGGAGTTTTGCCGAGCGCAACGGCGCGAACCTGGCCTCCGCGCTGGAGGACTCCGTCGGTGTGACCTTGCGCAGTTTTGATCGATCCCTTGAAGGCTTGGTTAAAACGCTGCAGAACCCCGAAGCCATGGCGCTGCCAGACCCACTGCGCCAGCGCGTGCTGTTCGATGAATCCCTGCGCATGAGCGGGAACGGCGGCGTGGTGGTGCTCAACGCTCAGGGCGACATCGTCATGGACTACGGCAACGCGGTGCCTCGCAAGGCCAACCTGGCCGACCGTGAGTATTTCAAGGTGTTTGCGAAAGGCGAGCGCACCGGGCTGTACGTAGGTGCTCCGATTCTGGGGCGGCTCAGCGGCAAGTACGGCCTGCCTTTCAGCCGCGCCTGGGTAGACGCGCAAGGCCGTTTTGCCGGGGTGGTGGTGGGAACCATCCGCATCGAATACTTCAACGATTTGTTTGCCCGGCTCAATTTGGGAAGCGGTAGCAGCATTACCCTGCTTCGCGACGACGGCGTAATCGTCACGCGTTTCCCGGCTTCAGACGAGCGCGTCGGCAAGACTCTGGCCGGGACGTCGAACCTTCTGATCTTGCAGGGGCGGTCAGAGGGGGCGTCTGTGAGTAAAGCCGTGTCTGATGGCGTGACACGCCTCTATACCTTCCGACATGTGGACGGCTTTCCGCTGATTCTCAACGTCGGTCAGCAGGTCGATCAAGTGACGTCGCGCTGGGCGCGGGGCGCCTGGGTGATGAGCGGCTTCGCTGCGTTGCTGATGCTCGCGTGCATCGGTCTGGCGACGCTGTTCACACGCGAGTTGCGCCGGCGCCAACGTGTGAGCGCGCAGTTGGCATCAGCCGAGCGCGATATGCGCACTGTGCTGGACAACGCGCCTTCTGTCATCGGTTATTGGGATGCCGACCAGCGCAATCGCTTTGCCAATGGCGCCTATCTGCCGTACTTCGGGATGGCGCCGGACATGGTGCGGGGCATGTTCATGCAAGAGGTACTGGGCGCTTCGCTTTATGAACAGTGCCGCGCCTTTGTCAGTCGAGCGCTGGAGGGCAAGCGGCAGTGGCACGAGTGCAGCCTGAACGATGCCGACGGCGCGCTGCACCATGTGATGGCGTCCTGGGTGCCCGACCGCGAGGGCACTGAAGTGCGTGGTGTGTTCATGCAGCTGACGGACATCACCGATCGCAAGATGATGGAAGACGAGCTGTTTGAGGACAAGGAGCGCATGCGCCTGACGCTGCAGTCCATCGGCGATGCCGTGATCTGCACCGATGCCAGGGGCCGCATCACCTACCTCAACCCCATGGCGGAGCGCATGACGGGTTGGCAGGCGTTCGACGCGGCCAGCCGTGACGTGGACGAGGTGTGTCCATTCCTTCACGTGTCTGACGAGATGCAGGAAGGGCGGGAAGAAGCTGTCGCCATTGAGGGTGAACCGACACCGATTCGCAAGGCATTGGCGCAGGAAGCCACGGAAGGCCCGATGCGCGGCGTGGTGGTGCATCGCATCGATGGCCCGCGTTTTGATGTGGATGAGACGGCCAGCGCCATCACCGACCGGCACGGCTCGGTCACGGGCGCCGTCATGGTGCTGCGCGACGTCACCGCCAACGTCGCACTGGCGCAGCGCATGCAGCGCCTGGCCCAGTACGATCCATTGACCGACCTGCCCAACCGCCTGCTGCTGCAAGACCGCGCAGCGCTGGCGTTGGCGCAGTCCCGGCGCGTTGGCATGGCCGTGGGGGTGGTGTTCCTGGATTTGGACGGTTTCAAGCAGGTCAACGACCGCCTGGGGCACGAAGCAGGCGACTTGCTGTTGATGCAGTTTGCGCGCCGGCTGCAAGCCGCCACGCGTGCCACCGATACCGTCTCTCGCAAGGGCGGAGACGAGTTCGTGGTGCTGCTGACTGGCATTGCGAGTGCCGACCAGCTCGCGCCTTTGGCGCGCAAGCTGCTCGCGGTCTGTGCGCTGCCGTTTGCACTGGGGGCGGAGCAGGTGGCGGTCGGGCTCAGTGGCGGTGTCGCGCTGCACCCGCAGCACAGCGACAGCTTTGAGGCGCTGGAGCGCCAGGCGGACAGCGCCATGTACGAGGCCAAACGTGCGGGCCGGGGGCGCGTGCACCTGTTCGACGAGGACGGGGCGAGCACCTCCCTGACCGAGGTGGAAGCCTGAAACAAGCACCACGGCCGTCACGCGCGCTACATAGGCCTGCCTACTTCGTAGGCGCTGGTCAAGTTTCGACAGCACCTGCAAATGTTTTTGATAGCTTTGGCCTCTGCGCGCGCCTACCATGCTGCGCACGCACCAGCCAAGGAGTCTCCGTGAGCGACCTTTCCCATATCACCTGTATCGAAGACCTGCACCGGGTCTACAAGCGCCGGGTGCCGCGCATGTTCTACGACTACTGCGATTCGGGCTCGTGGACCGAGAGCACCTACCGTGCCAACGTAGACGACTTCCAGGCGATCAAGCTGCGCCAGCGCGTAGCCGTCAACATGACTGGCCGCAGTGTGCGCAGCACCATGATCGGGCAAAACGTGGCGATGCCAGTGGCCATTGCACCCACGGGCCTTACCGGCATGCAGCATGCCGATGGCGAAATTCTGGCGGCGCGCGCTGCCAAGGCCTTTGGTGTGCCGTTCACACTCTCGACCATGAGCATCTGCTCGATCGAAGACGTAGCCGAGCATGCGGGGCCGGGCTTCTGGTTCCAGCT
Source organism: Burkholderiales bacterium (assembly GCA_038243365.1). Taxonomy (GTDB): domain Bacteria; phylum Pseudomonadota; class Gammaproteobacteria; order Burkholderiales; family Burkholderiaceae_C; genus Simplicispira. The sequence continues at coordinate 5,308 of JBBSRE010000054.1, forward strand.
CTACGTGATGCGCGATCGTGATTACATCGAACGACTTATTGATCGCGCCAAGGCTGCCGGATGCACAGCGCTGCAGCTCACGCTGGATTTGCAGATCCTGGGCCAGCGCCACAAAGACATCAAGAACGGCCTCTCTTCGCCGCCCAAGCCCACACTGTCCAACCTCATCAACCTGGCCACCAAACCGCAGTGGTGTCTGGGCATGCTGGGGACCAAGCGTCGCAGCTTCGGCAACATTGTCGGCCACGCCAAGGGTGTCGGAGACATGTCGTCGCTGGCCTCCTGGACGGCCGAGCAGTTCGACCCCGAACTCAACTGGGGCCATGTGGAATGGATCAAAAAACGCTGGGGCGGCAAGCTGATTCTCAAAGGCATCATGGATGCCGAAGACGCGCGCCTTGCCGCCGACAGCGGCGCCGATGCGCTCATTGTCAGCAACCACGGTGGCCGTCAGCTTGATGGTGCGCCGTCGTCCATCGCCGCGCTGCCGGCCATCGCACAAGCAGTGGGCAAAGACATCGAAGTGTGGATGGATGGCGGCATCCGCAGCGGGCAGGACGTCCTCAAGGCGCGTGCACTGGGCGCGCACGGCACACTGATCGGCCGCAGCTTTCTTTATGGTCTGGGCGCCTATGGCGAGCAAGGTGTGACGCGGGCGTTGCAAATCATCCACCGCGAGCTGGACCTGACCATGGCTTTCTGCGGTCGCACGGACATCGAGAGCGTGGACGAAAGCATTTTGCTGCCGGGCACCTATCCCACGGTCGCGTAGGCCGCCGAAGAGAAAGTTGATCGGCGCGCACTGACGGAGCGATCACCCTGCGTGGGGAACCCCGCTCGAAGGCTCGGCTTTCGCTTCCAACGATTCTCCGGTCGCCTGCGCAAGAGCGCCGAAATGCACGGCGCACTGGGCTGCTATTCGCATCAACAGCGGAGCATGCACGTCTCCTTGGCAGCGAACCGAGGCATCCACCGGGGCGGCAGTTCCGTCGCCGTGTGCGGCATGGTCCACACCCAGAGCTTGCGGCTCGCCGCGCGTTCTGACCACACGTTCAAGGGCTGCGACGTGCGGGAGGTGGTGGCGCTGAAACAACACCGCCAGCGTGCGAGACGGCGCGTCGAGCTTCAAGGGTGTTCATCAAAGCAAGGGGCACGGTTGGGTCAACAGCGCTGTGACAATTGCTTTAGGGGTGCCGGATCTTCCATACGCGGCTGATGCGTCGGTTGGATTCACCGCGTGTCCTGAATTTTCAATCTCCCTTTGAATCTGGTGCTGCACGCTTTGCGTATTGCTTCTTACACATTCAAACGCCAGCTCCCGCACAATCCATGGATGCCTCAACTTCACTCCGACTCCGATCTGATCGCTCTGATCGACCGCGTCGCTCTGCGCGACGAGGCGGCGCTGCGGTCACTGTACGAACTGACTTCGCCGCGGCTGTTTGGCCTCGCGATCCGGGTAATGCGCCGCCGCGAAGCGGCCGAAGACGTTTTGCAGGAAAGTTTCCTGACCGTATGGCGCACGGCGCCCGACTACCGTGCATCCCTCAGCCCGCCGTTAGCATGGCTGGGCCTTATCGTGCGCAGCCGTTCGCTGGACGCTTTGCGCAAGCACGTGAGCTCGCGCGCCGATCGCACCCAGGAACTCGACGAGTCACTCGGGCAGGCGCTGGAGGGCGATTCGCCCAATCCTATGGATGCGGCCGATGCCAGCGAACAGGCGACAGCCCTCCATCAATGCCTCAGCAAACTCGACCAGCGTCAGCGCGAAGTGGTCAGCTTGGCCTATCTGCGCGACCTCAGCCACAGCGAACTCGCGTTGCAGCTGGCTCTGCCGTTGGGCACGGTCAAAACCTGGATTCGGCGTGGCCTGGAACAGTTGCGCGGCTGCATGTCCCGCTACGCATGAAGCAGGGCCTAACCGGACATCGCCATGAGACTTGAACAACACCCTGATCTGCTGCAGCGCGTCGCTGCCAGCTATGCCCTCGGCACGCTGCGCGGGGGCGCCAAACGTCGCTTTGAAACCCTGGCGCGGGAGCACCCTGCCGTGCGCACCGCGGGCCTGCTGTGGCAAACCCACTGGGCCGGCTTGACCGAATTGCAGGCACCTGCACAACCATCGGCCGCTGTGTGGACCCGCATTGACAACTTGGTGCAGGCCGAGCGCGCCGCGCTGCTGCAGCGTGCACGCCGTGCCGAAGCGGCGGCGCCGCCCGCGCCTTGGTGGCACAGCCTGGGCCTGTGGCGCGGCGCTGCAGTTCTGGGCGCGTTGGCAACAGTCGCGGCGGTGGTCGTCGGTCTGCAGGCCACGGACGGACTGCGGCAATCGTCGCAGCAACAGATTGCCAGCTTGCAAAACCAGTTGGACAGCCGCGCCCAAGGCCAGAACCGGTTTGTCGCGGTGCTGCATGACGACAAGGCGGCTGCTGCACTGCTGGTTACCTACAACGCGCACGACAAGCAATTGCAGTTGCAGCGGGTGGGCGGCTTCGAAGTGCCCGACGGCCGCTCACTGCAGCTGTGGGCGCTGCCGCCGGGTGGAAAGCCGCGTTCGCTCGGCGTGCTGTCAGGCGAGCGCAGCGAAGCACTGTCGGCTGACGCCGGCGATCTGCAGGGCGTGCCCGCACTGGCCATCAGCCTGGAGCCCAAGGGCGGCGTGCCATCCGCAGGAGGTCCTACCGGACCGGTGCTTTTCACCGGCGAGTGGATCCAGAAGACGACCTGAAAACCCATAGACTCCAACAAAAACCGAGTGAACGACATGTTTTTCAAACCACTGGCCTTGCTGGCCGCTTTGGCGCTTGCGCCCATGCTGGCGCAGGCCGAAACCGGCAAGCTGGTGCTCACCGGCGGCGTGAGCAGCATCACTGGCGCCGCAGGGGGCGGCATTACCCCCTGGGCCGTGATTGGCAGTAACGCTGCCGAAGGGCAATGGGGCGCCAGCGCTTTCACCACCCGCGCCGTGACGCACGACTACGCGCTGACCAGCTACGGCGCCGCCCTGGCCTGGAACGAGCGCGTGGAACTTTCATTGGCGCGCCAGGATTTTGATGCGGGCGCTGCGGTAGCGCTCAATGGCATTGCTCCTTTCGGCGTACAGCCGGGGCAGCACATTCGCATGGATGTGCTGGGGGTGAAGGTACGTCTCGCGGGCGATGCAATTCTGGATGCCGACACCTGGATGCCGCAGATATCTGTCGGTCTGGAGCACAAGCGGGTTCGGCCCGGATCGCTGCAGTCGGTTTTTGATTTTCTGGGGGCTGACACTCAAGGCACGGACTTCTATGTCAGTGCCACGAAACTGATTCTGGACAAGGGCGTACTGCTCAACGCCACCTTGCGCTCTACCCGAGCCAACCAGAACGGCTTGCTGGGCTTTGGCTCCGGCGCGCCAGGGCGCGACAGCCGCAGCCTGCAGCCCGAGTTTTCCGTGGCATGGCTGCTGCGGCACGACTTGGCGATCGGCGCTGAGTGGCGCTTCAAGCCGGACAACCTGCAGGCTACCGGCCGCGCAGCGGGCCTGGGCGCCGCACTGCGCGAAGACGCTTGGAAAGACATCTTCATTGCCTGGGCGCCCAGCAAGAACCTGTCGTTCACGCTGGCCTATGCCGATCTCGGCCGCATCGTGCCGGGCATCACCAACGAGCGCCGCCAGCGCGGCGCGTACCTCTCGGCCCAAGTGGCTTTTTGACCTTGCGCATTGCACTTGGAACCCCTATGACATTTCACCGCCTCATTGCCGCCGCCTTGTGGATCGCCTGCAGCGCTGCCATCGCGCAAACCACCCCTGCGTCACGTGCAACTGACACATCGCCCGAGCCAGCCGCGGCCCCTGCGCCTGCCGGCCTGTACCAGGCCCTCGGCGAGAAGGAGGGCATCGACCGTTTCGTAAGCGATTTCGTCGACCGCATGTACCAGGACGCGCGCATCCGCGATTTCTTCAAAGACACCAAAGCTGTCTCGCTCAAGGAAAGTCTGGCCGAGCAGTTCTGTGCCTTGAGCGGGGGGCCTTGCACCTACGAAGGCGCAGACATGCGTGATGTGCACGCCGACATGAAAATCCGCAAAGGCGACTTCAATGCGCTGGTGGAGGACCTGCAGCACGCCATGGATGCGCGCGGAATTGCCTTCTCGCAGCAAAACCGCCTGCTTGCGCTGCTCGCTCCCATGCACCGCGACATCATCACGGTGCGCTGATCATCATGAGCCACACCGTCCGGACCTTTCTGCTCGGCTGCGCCCTGGTCAGCGCCGCCACATTGGCGGCCGCCGCCAGCGTGCAAGTCCAGGTGCTCGACAAAGAGGGCCGTGCCGTCCCCGATGCCGTGGTAGTGCTTTACCCAGCGACGCCTGCAGCGAAGCTGACGTCCAGCAACGTCACCATCGAGCAAAAGCGCATGCGCTTTCTGCCGCTGGTGACCGTGGTGGCCCCCGGGAGCACGGTGAAATTCACCAACCTGGACCGCTGGGATCACCACATTCGCGGCACGACCAACACCAATCCGTTGTCGAACGAAGCATTGCCCACCGACTTTGAGTTGCGGCTCGATGGAGCGACCAGTGGCCAGCCTGGCGGCACTGCGGAAGTCACCATAGCGCAACCGGGCGCTGTTCTGCTCAGCTGCCATCTGCACAGTTCCATGCGCGGGCATATTTTTGTGGCCGATTCTGCGTACAGCCTGGTCGCAGACGACGATGGCATTGCACGCTTCGACAAGGTACCCGCAGGCATCGCCAAATTGCGCGTGTGGCATCCCGAGCAGCTGCTGGAGTTGCCCCAGCGCCCGTTGACTATTGGCATCGAGCCTTTGCTGGAGACGGTCACCCTGACCGTAGTGCCGCGGCGGCGGCGGCGCTGAAGGCCGGAGAGCCTGAGTCCCACTGCAGGATGTACGCAGCCCAGCCGGCGGCCCGCAAGAAATTGCGGACAATCGCCGGGTGTCCTTGCCTCAAGCGTCTCACGATTCACCACCCCACATGGGCTTGGGTGTACCAGCGAACGACTGGGCCGAACCACCGGTGAGTACGCTCACAGGTGGTGCCCCGCGTCCGCAGCGTCGGGTGGCCCATCTGGACATGGACGCGTTTTTTGCCAGCGTTGAGCTGCTGCGCTACCCCCAACTCAAGGGCCTTCCGGTGGTCATCGGAGGCCGGGGGCGGGACCAGAACCCGGCACTTATCGAAGCTGCCGCCAACGGCACGCAGGCTTTGGTATCACTGCAGGCCTTTTCCCGCCTGGCTGACTATGTCGGGCGCGGTGTCATCACCACAGCTACCTACGCGGCGCGACCCTTTGGCGTCGGATCTGCCATGGGCCTGATGAAAGCCGCGCGGCTGTGCCCCCAGGCCATCTTGCTGCCAGCCAACTTCGATGAGTACAAGCGCTACTCGCGCGCCTTTAAACAAGTGATCACCGAAGTGGCCCCGGTGATGGAAGACCGGGGCATCGACGAGGTGTACATCGATTTCACCGAGGTGCCGGGAGGCCAGCGCGACGGCGGTCGCGCCCTCGCCAAGCTGATCCAGACCCACATTTTTCAGGCCACTGGTCTGACCTGCTCCATCGGCGTGGCACCCAACAAGCTGCTGGCCAAGATGGCGAGCGAGTTTGAAAAGCCCAACGGCGTGGCGGTGCTGCAGGCGGAGGAGTTGCAGGCGCGCATCTGGCCGCTGGCGTGCCGCAAGATCAATGGGATTGGCCCCAAGGCGGGCGACAAGCTCGCCCGCCACGGCATTGAGACCATTGGCGACCTGGCTGCGCGGCCTCAGGAATGGTTGGTGGCGCAATTCGGCAAGTCCAGCGGCGCTTGGCTGCACGAGGCGGCGTGGGGGCGCGACGAACGCCCGGTGCAAAACCGCAGTCATCCGGTGAGCCTGAGCCGGGAAACCACCTTTGAGCGTGACTTGCACGCGGTGCGCGACCGCAACGAGCTAGCCGCCATCTTCACCCGCTTGTGCGAACAGGTGGCCGACGACCTGCAGCGCAAGGGCTACGTGGGGCGAGGCATTGGCATCAAATTGCGTTACGCGGATTTCTCTACCGTCACGCGCGACCAGTCGCTTGCGTCGCCCACGCAAGACGCGGCTGCTATTCGCCATGCCGCCGGCTTGTGCCTGAAGCGAGCTCCGCTTGACCAGCGCCTGCGGTTGCTTGGTGTGCGCGTGAGCACGCTGGTCCCGGCCGTCGTAGCAGCCCAGTTGGCGGCGGCAACCGCGCCTCCCGCGTCGCGCAGGACAAGCCCGCGCGCAGACCC
>JBBSRE010000055.1:0-11435 GCA_038243365.1 Burkholderiales bacterium
CGCGGTAGCGCCGCAGTTCGGCGCGGGTGGAAAAGCGCACGCTGTCGGCCTTTCCGTCGTAACGGATCGTGGCGCCTTCACCCTCAATGAATTCTTCCGGCGCGCCAGGAGCGGTGTCGCGCTTCTGACGAAAGAAAGCGCGCTTGTCGGCCGAGCCGGTCACCACGCCACTTTGGTAACCGTCGTTGTCCTGGCGCACTTCCAACTTGCTGCCGCGCAGCACGATGGTGCCCTTGGTCACCACCACATTGCCGGTGAATACGCTGGTCTGTTCCAGTTCGTCATGCCGGAGCTGGTCGGCCTCGATATTCATGGGCTTGGCGCTGTCCGCCTTCTCCGCATAGGCGGGGACACTCCCCAGCGAGCACAGGCCGGCCGCCAACAGCGCGGCAGTCATTGTGCGCGCACGGCTGCAGCGAGCGGATTGACCAGCGAGGCGGGGGGAAAGGAAGGTCGAGGGCTCAAAGAGCGCGGGCAGAAAAAGCATGGAAAGGTCCGAAAGAGGGTGCACAGGTTCCCTCGGGAAGCCAACACCAGGCGCCGTGAACGGCACGATTCTTGCATTCAGGGGTCTGGCTTTCATTGTGCCACGCACAGCCGTAAAAAAGCCCGCGGATGCGGGCGGGTGTCGAAGGCGGAGACGCTCAGCCTTTGGCGACCAGAGCCTCAACCACTTTGAGTACGTTCGCCATGCTTCCGGCCATAGTGCCGTCGGTGTAATAGCGCCCTGCCACACCCATGGCGGGCACACCGTCCACGCTATAAGCTTCCTGAAGCTGCGTAGCTTTGCGCACTTGGCTGGCCACGTTGAACGACTTGAATTGTTCCTTGAACTTTGCCAGATCGATTCCGGGCTGCTTGGCCACCCAGGCGAAGATAGCGTCTTCTTTCGACAAATTCACCTTTTCAACGTGAATGGCACGGAAAACGCGAGCGTGGAGCTCGTCGACCTTGCCCATGCCTTCCAGCGCGTAATAGAACTTCTGCTGGTCGGCAAAACTGGCATTGAAAGCAATCGGCACGCGCCGGAACGCGATGTTCTTGGGTGCCGTCTTCATCCAGGCTTCGAGTTCTGGTTCGAAACTGTTGCAATGCGGGCAGTTGTACCAAAAAAACTCGACCACTTCGACTTTGCCGGCAGGGGCTTCGACGGGTGCTGGAGTGGAAAGCTTGCGGTACTGTTTGCCCTCCTGCGGCGCTGCGGCTTGCGCAAATGCTGGCACTGAAAAGGTGGATGCCACCATCGCCCCAGCGGTAGCAGCAGTCATGGCGGTAGAGAACTCACGGCGTTTCATTCAACAAGCTCCTGGTAGAAGAATCTGACAGTCGGACTGCGCGCACAGCGCAAAGTTCAGCGCTGAACACGCACCAGCGCGGTTTCAATGCCCGCGCCGTCCAGCTTTTCTTTGAGCTGGTCGGCGTCGACGCGCTTCACAAAAGGTCCAACGCGAACCCGGAACACGGTGCGGCCATTCTGCTCGCGCTCGTTCACGCGGGCTTCCCAGCCCAGCATGGCGAGCTTGGCGCGCTGTGCGTCCGCGTCTCCCTGAGTGCGGAACGCGCCCGCCTGCACGAAGTAATCAAACGGGTCGACTGGGGCTGTCGGCTCAGCTGCTGCCGACGCGGCTGCGGAACGCGTCTTGGCCAGATCGCCCAGCGGGTCTCCCGACGACGCCGCTGGTACGGGCGCGCCAGTGGGCGCAACAGGCGCTGCGGGCCCACCAGCGACAGCAGGTGCCACGACGGGGGGGGTCTCTGGTGTGGCGGCTGTGGCCCCCGGCGCTGGCGCCACACCTGCGCGGCGCGGCGCGTTCTTGTCGTACAACGGAGCGTTCGGATCCCAGTTCTTGTTTCTCTGAGCTTCTTCACTCTCCTGCTTGTTGGTGAAGGTAGCGCCCTTGTTCAAGAAGGGAACCGGTAGTTTGGTCACGTAGATGGCGACCAGCAGCGCAATCCCCAGCCCCAACACCACGCCGACGATGAAGCCGACGATCGTCCCGCCCGTTTGTTTTTTATGCATAGCAAAAAGATGGTTCACATTCGTTGTGGTGCTGATACCCCGAGCACCGCGAGGCCATTGTGCAATACCTGAGCGGTGGCAGCGACGAGCGCCAAACGGCCAGTGCGGATGGCTTCGTCATCCACCAGAATCCGCTCGGCGTCGTAGTAGCTGTGGTAACTCGCTGCCAGTTCGCGCAGGTAAAACGTCACATCGTGCGGCGCCTCGTCATTCGCGGCTGCCGTCAACATTTCCGGGTAGCGGGCCAACTGCATCATCAAAGCCAAGGCCTGCGGACCTTCCAGCGTTGACAGATCTGCATCGGCCAGCGTTGCAACGTCGCCGCCCCACGCCGCCAGCACTGAGCAGATGCGGGCATGTGCGTACTGCACGTAGTACACCGGGTTGTCGTTGTTCTGAGCCACCGCCAGATCGACGTCGAAGGTGTACTCGGTGTCGGGCTTGCGGCTCAGCAGGAAGAAGCGGACTGCATCCTTGCTGGTCCACTCAATCAGGTCGCGCAGAGTCACGTAGCTGCCGGCGCGCTTGCTGATCTTGACTTCTTCGCCACCCTTGACTACGCGCACCATGGTGTGCAGCACGTAGTCAGGGTAGCCGTGGGGGATGCCCGCATCGGCCGCCTGCAGACCGGCGCGCACGCGCGCAATGGTGCCGTGGTGGTCGGTGCCCTGAATGTTGACCACCTTGGTAAAGCCGCGCTCCCACTTGGCAATGTGGTAAGCCACATCGGGTACGAAATAGGTGTAGGTGCCGTCCTGCTTGCGCATGACACGGTCCTTGTCATCACCGTAGTCGGTGCTTTTGAGCCACAGCGCGCCGTCCTGCTCGTAGGTCTTGCCATTGGCGACGAGGCGGTTCACCGTGGCCTCGACCCGGCCACTGGTGTACAGGCTGGACTCCAGGTAGTACTCGTCAAACTTCAGGTTGAACGCCTGCAGATCCTTGTCCTGCTCGTGGCGCAAATAAGCCACCGCGAAATCACGGATGGATTCCAGGTCCTCCACGTCTCCGCTGGCGGTGGTTTGCCGGTCGTCGGCCTTGACGGTTTTCTTTGCAAGGAAATCGTTCGCGATGTCCTGGATGTACTCGCCGTTGTAGAAGCCCTTGCTGGCAGGGTTGGCCGGGTCGATGGGCCAGACCTCGTCGCCCGGCTTCAGACCTTTGGCGCGCAGCCGGGTGCTGTGGGTCAGCGTCTGTATTTGCACACCTGCGTCGTTGTAATAAAACTCCCGATGCACATGCCAACCCTGCGTGGCAAACAGGTGGCAGATGGCATCCCCCAGGGCTGCCTGGCGGCCGTGGCCCACGTGCAGCGGGCCGGTGGGGTTGGCGGAGACGAATTCGACCAGAATCTTCTGGCCGTTTGCAGGCTGCACGCCGAACTGGCTGCCGGTCTGCAGCACCTCATGCACCACTTGTTGCTTGGCGACAGGCTTGAGACGGACATTCAGGAAGCCAGGGCCGGCGATTTCCACACTGTCCACCCAGCGATCGAAAGCGGGCGTGGACATCAATGCCGCACGCAAGCGCTCAGCCAGCTCGCGCGGGTTGGTTTTCAAGGATTTGGCCAACTGCATCGCCGATGTGCAGGCGAAATCGCCGTGCGAAGCAACCTTGGGCAGTTCGAACGCGGCGCGCGCGCCAGCGCCGGGAGACAAGCGTTCCAGCACGTCGGCCAGTGCCGCGAGCAGTTGTTTTTTGGCAGTGAGCATCAGCTGATTTTACGGGGCTGGTGCATGGCCCTGCGCCAGCGTATATTGCGCTCGCGGAGCAATTCGGCTCCGTTTCCCATCTCGGAGCCGTTTCATGAAAAAGCTTCTCGCCCTTGCTACTCTCGGCCTTGCCTGTGCCTTTGGCAGCGCCCTTGCCGCCGATGCCACGACACCTGTCGCCGGCGAAGCGCCCATGGCCAAAGCGCCTACCGGCCAGCAATCCAAAATGAAGACTTGCAATCTCGATGCCAAAGGCATGAAAGGCGACGAGCGCAAGACGTTCATGAAGACTTGCCTGAGCAAGAAGTCTGATTCGCAGCAGAGCAGGATGAAGACCTGCAACATGGAAGCGGGCGACAAAAAGGGCCCCGAGCGGAAGACTTTCATGAGCGAATGCCTGAAGAAGTAAGCATCCCCCGTGTACGACAAAAAGCCCCGCAGTGCGGGGCTTTTTGCTGGTGCTGGCACCTTGCCGCTTGCCTGAACTAACGCGTCAGTACGCCGCGCGCGAGCAGCACGGCCGCCAGCAGCAGCAGGCCGATCAAATGCGTGGACATCATGATCCAGCGACGCGTGGCGCGCACTTCGGCGGGGTCCGGCAGCGCCCCGGTAGCCACCAGATTGCGCCTCCACCGCAAGAAAGCCAAGGTGGGCTTGAGCGACATCAGTCCAATCACCACAAACACCGTTAGCTTGAAATGCAACAGCGGTTGGCTCCAATACCAGCCAAACCCCTTAACGCCCCAAAAAGTACGCGCCAGCCCCGCCGCAAGCACGCAGAACGCCGCGATGCCATAGATCAGGTCCAGACGCACCAGACGGTGCACTACCGCAGCATTCATCCATTCACTGCGGCAGAGTGCTGCCTCGCTGGCCATGAAGACCACCATGGTGAAGATCGCCACGAGGTGAAAATAGGCGAGGAAGGATTCAAGAATCATGCGGGTTCTTTCGGTTGCCAGAACTGCGGCTCTGCGTAGCACTGCTTGAGAAAATCGATCCATAGGCGCACACGCAGCGGCAAATGCTTGCGCTGCGGGAACACGACGTAGATACCGTTGGGCGGCGCGGCGAAGTCCTCCAGCACTGGCACCAGCTGCCCCGAGGTGATTTCCTGCTCCACTTCCCAGGTGCTGCGCCAGGCGATGCCATGACCGGCCAGGCACCACTCGTACAGCACTTGTCCGTCCGAACAATCGAGCGGCCCCCGCGGACGAATGTAAGTCACGTCCTTGCCGCCCACTGCGTTTGATGTGCCAAATGCCCAGCCCCGCGTTTGCGAAGCTTCGCTGGACAGCGTCAAACAGTCATGCTGTGCCAAATCGGCCGGCGTCTGCGGCTGGCCGCGCTGCGCCAGGTACTGCGGAGTGGCCACGCACAGGCGCCGGTTGTCGGCTACGCGCACGCTGACCAAAGCGGAATCGGGCAGGTCGCCCACCCGCACTGCGCAATCGAAGCCGTCGCCAGTGAGGTCCACGACTCGGTCGCTGAGGTTGAGCGAGATCGCCACGGCAGGATGCTGGATGCGAAAGCGCGGCACCAGCGGCGCCACGTGCCGCCGCCCGAAACCGGCCGGCGCGGTGATGCGCAGGTGCCCACTGGCCTTGAGGCCGCCTGCCGATACGCTGGCCTCTGCGTTGGCCACATCGGACAGCAGGCGCTGACAATCTTCCAGAAACGCGCTGCCCTCATGGGTCAGAGTCATGCGGCGCGTGGTACGCATCAGCAATTTCACGCCCAGGTACTCTTCCAGCGCATCGAGCCGCCGGCCCATGATCGCCGGCGCCACACCTTCGGCCCGCGCCGCAGCGGTCAGGCTGCCGCGCGTGGCAACCGAGACGAAAGACTCGTAGGCCTTGAGTTTGTCCATGGGTCCGGATTATTCAATAGCCAGGTGCACATCCGGCCGTGGGACTGGCAAGGTACCAGGCAGCTGCGCAAAAAAACATTAAAAACGCCATCCGGGTCAATTAGGATAAGCGTTATCTGCTATTATTACGATAGCAAGTCGGCAAATTCGTCGTTGTATAGACCGCTCACCCGCGTCGCCTGCCACTCATTACAGGCGTAAAAGTCACGGGTTACCAACTTTTCGCACGGTTTAACCGTGGCTGGATTTGCAATAAAGTGACTGCCAGAGGCAGCGTTTTCACCCATCAGAGTCGCGCGTGCCATTTTTTTCTGTTTTACCGAGGTTTCCCCATGACCGACCGCACCACCGTTCAAGGCCTGCAAGTGGCCACGTCGCTCAAGCGCTTTGTCGACGAGCAAGTTCTACCCGGCACTGAAGTCAAGTCCGACGCGTTCTGGCGCGGCTTCGCCGACATCGTCACCGATTTGGCTCCGCGCAACATGGCGTTGCTGGCCGAGCGTGATCGCCTGCAAACTGAGCTCGACACTTGGCACAAGGCCAATCCCGGCCCGATTCGCGACATGCTGGCCTACCGCACCTTTCTCGAACAAATCGGCTATCTGGTGCCGCAAACGGATGATGTGAAAGCTAGCACCACCAACGTGGACGACGAGCTGGCCTTGCACGCCGGTCCGCAACTGGTCGTGCCGATCCTGAACGCGCGCTACGCGCTCAACGCGGCCAACGCGCGCTGGGGCAGCCTGTATGACGCGCTGTATGGCACCGACGTGATTCCCGAGGCTGATGGCTGTGAAAAAGGCCCAGGCTACAACGAGAAGCGCGGTGCCAAAGTCATCGCGTTTGCCCGCCGTGTGCTGGACGAATCAACGCCCTTGACCCAAGGCTCACACGCCGACGCCACTGCATACCGGGTCGACGATGGCGCGCTGGTCGTTCAACTGAAGGGGGGCGCCACCAGCGGCCTGAAGGTCCCCGCCCAGTTCAAGGGTTACCAAGGCGAGGCCAGCGCGCCATCCTCTGTGCTCTTGCAGCACAACGGCCTGCATCTCGACATCCGCATCGACCGCAGTACCCCCATTGGTCGGACCGACGCTGCTGGCGTGAGCGACTTGGTGCTGGAAGCAGCTCTGTCGACGATTCTGGATCTGGAAGATTCGGTTGCCGCTGTTGACGCCGAAGACAAAGTGCTGGGTTATGCCAATTGGCTGGGGATCCTCAAGGCCACGCTCACAGAAGAAGTCGCTAAAGGCGGCAAGAGCTTTACCCGAGGCCTGAACCCCGATCGCATCTACACAGCGCCTGCTGGCAGCGGCGAAGTGCGCCTGCACGGCCGCTCACTCATGTTCCTGCGCAACGTGGGCCACTTGATGACCAACCCGGCCATTTTGTGGACCGACGCACAAGGCGCTGAGCGAGAGATTCCTGAAGGCATTCTGGATGCGGTGGTTACCACCACCATTGCTTTGCACGACCTGCAAGGCAACGGAAAGGACGGCATTCGCAACTCGCGCAAGGGCAGCGTCTACATCGTCAAGCCCAAGATGCACGGCCCGGGGGAAGTGGCATTTGCCAGCGAGCTGTTTGGTCGCGTGGAACAGTTGCTCGGCTTGCCGGAGAACACTGTGAAGCTCGGGATCATGGACGAAGAACGCCGCACCAGTGTCAACCTGAAAGCTTGTATCGGCGCTGCCTCTGCACGCGTCGCTTTCATCAACACCGGTTTTCTGGACCGCACCGGGGACGAAATGCACAGCGCCATGTATGCCGGCCCGATGATCCGCAAGGGCGACATGAAGACCAGCGCCTGGATTCAGGCCTATGAGAAGAACAACGTACTGGTGGGGCTCTCATGCGGGCTGCGCGGTAAGGCGCAGATCGGCAAGGGCATGTGGGCCATGCCCGACCTGATGGCCGCGATGCTGGAACAGAAAATCGCCCACCCAAAAGCCGGCGCCAACACTGCGTGGGTGCCGAGCCCCACCGGCGCCACGCTGCACGCGCTGCACTATCACCAGGTACTGGTGAGTGACGTGCAGAAAGAGATGGAAAAAACCGACGTGAACGCCGAGCGGGACAACCTGCTCACGGGCCTGCTCACCGTGCCGGTCAGCGCCAACCCCACCTGGAGCGATGCGGAGATTCAGCAGGAGCTGGACAACAACGCCCAAGGCATCCTCGGCTATGTGGTGCGCTGGGTCGACCAGGGCGTCGGTTGCTCCAAGGTGCCCGACATCCACAACGTCGGCTTGATGGAAGACCGCGCCACGCTGCGCATCAGCAGCCAGCACATGGCCAACTGGCTGCTGCATGGTGTGGTTGATGAGGCGCGCATCCGTTCGACGTTCGAGCGCATGGCGGCCGTGGTCGACAAGCAGAACGCAGACGATCCGCAATACCGGCCCATGGCGGGGCACTTTGACACCAGCATGGCTTATCGTGCAGCGTGTGATTTGGTGTTCAAAGGCAAGGAACAGCCCAGCGGCTACACGGAGCCACTGCTGCACGCTTGGCGATTGAAAGTGAAGGCAGCGCCCTAGATCGGTGCCGCACAGTGAGAAAACTACGCCCCGATTTTTTGCTATGAATTGACTAGCTTCAAACGCATGATGAGATTGCGCTAGAGGCTTGCTTTATCCGTAAGATTCGGTGCTCTCGTGCGCCTGCCGATGTGGGCGGGAAAGGGCCTAAACTTGGCGGGAAACACCTGCTTCCTCCACATCCGCCCCACTACCGTCTCTTCTCATGTCTGTGCCCGCTACGCCTCAACCTGCCCTTGCGCAGTGCGCTTTGTGCGGGCAACCTAACGCGTGCGCCATGGCGAGCGGACGAGCAGGTGGCGAGGCTTGCTGGTGCATGCACACTGAGATATCAAAAGCCGCTTTGAAGCGCTTACCCGCAGATGCGCGTGAGAAGCAATGTGTTTGCAAAGCGTGCGCGACAAGCGACTTCCTTGCGGCTGAAGATGTCCAAGCCGCCCGTTTATCTTTTGAGAGGATTCAGAATGCCCACTTACCACGTTGAAATGATGGAAGGCCGCACGCTTGAGCAAAAGCGCCGGCTGGTGGAGGAAATCACCCGAGTCTCGGTTGAGGTGCTGGGCGGTTCGCCGGAATCGGTGGATATCCTCATCACGGACGTGCAACGCGAAAACTGGGCCACTGGCGGGAAGCTGTGGTCCGACCGTAGCTGACGGCGCACCCATGGCGCCGCCCCCCGCACCATCGTCCAGCAGCCTCCAGGCGCTGAGCGCGCGTTACGGCGAGCGCTTTCGCTGGTACGCGCTACTTGCGGTCATGGTGGGCACGATGGCATCGATCATGTCGTCAACGGTAGTGAACGTGGCGATTCCGGATATGAGCCAACACTTTGCGCTCAACCAAAGCCGCGCTCAATGGGTAGCGTCAGGGTTTATGGTCGCTATGACGGTGTCCATGCTGACCACGCCGTGGCTGCTCTCGCGCTATGGCTACCGCGCGACCTACGTGGCTGCCATGCTGCTGTTGATGATGGGTGGCGTGTCCGGCGGCTTGGCCACTGACTTCTCTGTCGTTCTTTTTGCCCGCGTTGCCGAGGGCTTGGCAGCCGGTGTAGTGCAGCCGATCCCTGCTGTGATCATCCTCTACGCGTTCAAACCGCATGAGCAAGGGCGAGCAAGCGGCATTTTCGGAATGGGCGTAGTGCTGGCACCCGCGCTGGGGCCCAGCATCGGTGGCCTGCTGGTCGACTGGTTCGGCTGGCGCTCGATATTTTTCATGGTGGTGCCGTTCTGCCTGGCTTCCCTGTGGCTTGCGTTCAAGTTTGTTCCCACTACGGCGCCAGGAGGCGCTAGCGCCAACCGCGACGGGATGTCGCTCGACTGGCGGGGTCTCTTGCTTGGCAGCGTTGGGACGCTGTGCCTGCTCAATGGCTTGGTGGAGCTGCACCAAGGCCCGCCCGAAACGGCGGCGGCCTTGTTGCTTGGCGCTGCCTGCACCACCGCCATTTTCGTTTGGTGGCAAAGACGCCTTGGAAGTACCGGTCGTCAGCCGCTGATGGATCTTCGGCTCTTCGGTTATCGGCAGTTCACGATGGGCAGCGTCGTGGCGTTCATCTACGGAACCGCTCTGTTTGGCTCCACCTATCTGCTGCCGGTGTTCATGCAGTTGGGTCTGGAGCTTTCGGCCTCCATGGTAGGCACGATCTTGCTTCCGGCAGGGCTAGTGCTTGCAATTACGATCCCTATTGTCGGTCGCATGGCCGATCGGCAGCCTACCCACCTTCTGGTGTCAGTAGGCCTTGCGCTCTTGGCTGCGTCGTTCGCGTTGATGATGCTGGTGGAGGCTGAGTCCGGCTTATGGATGTTGGTCGCGTTCGCGGTGCTGGGCCGAGTAGGACTCGGATTCATACTGCCATCGCTCAACCTGGGCGCCATGCGTCCGTTGGACAAGCCGCTTATCGCACAGGGTTCGAGTGCGATTGGTTTTCTACGCATGTTGGGTGGCGCGGCGGGCGTGAGTCTGTGCGGCATCGTGCTTGAGTGGCGTTTGGCGGCCCACGGTGCCTCACTGGCATCTGCAGCATCGAGCTCGGCGAAAACAGCGGCTTTCGGAGAGACGGTTCTCATGGTGGCCGGTTTTTGCGTCATAGCGCTTTTTGCATCGTGGCAACTGCGTGCACCCCGTGCGGCGGTCCCGCCAAGCATCTAACCTCATTCCATACTGACATGTGCCAGCTTCTCGGAATGAACTGCAATACGCCCACGGACGTGCGCTTTAGCTTTTCCGGTTTTTCCCAGCGCTCTGGGCGCACAGGCGATCACGGAGACGGCTGGGGAATCGCGTTCTTCGAAGGCAAAGGTGTACGGCATTTCGTCGACCACGCGCGCGCGCTCGATTCCCCGGTGGCGGATCTGATCCGTCGCTATCCAATTAAAAGCGAAAACGTCATTGCACATATTCGCAAGGCAACTCATGGCGCAGTCAGTCTGCAAAACTGCCATCCATTCATCCGCGAACTGTGGGGTCACAACTGGGTGTTTGCTCACAATGGCGATTTGAAGAATTTCAGCCCCAGGCTGCACCGCAATTTTCATCCCGTCGGCGGCACCGACAGTGAACATGCATTTTGCTGGATCATGCAAGAGATGGCAAAGTCGCATGCCTGCCTTCCCAGCATCGCTGAGCTGACCATCACGCTGCGCGATCTTGCAAGCCACATCTCGCCGCATGGAACCTTCAACTTCCTGCTCTCGAACGGGCAAGCCCTGTGGGCACATGCATCGACGGATCTGTACCACCTCGAGCGCCGGCATCCTTTTTCCACCGCTCACCTCTCCGATGAAGACCTGTCAGTCGATTTCACGCAGGAAACGCAACCCCGAGACCGGGTTACGGTGATCGTGACCAAGCCGCTAACCAGCAACGAGACGTGGCTTGCGTTCGAACGACATGAGCTCAAGGTCTTCGTCGACGGAACACTATTTGAAGCGTGAACGCCTCTCGATCTGAGCTGCGCGAGTTCGCTTAAGCTGGTTTCGCCTTCAAAGGGAACACTTCAAGGGCACGCATCGTTTCGAGCGCACTCAGGTCGCGCCAGGCACCGGCACCACTTCTATCAAAAGTCGAGTGCCAGTTACACACCAACGGACTCCGACCGGTCCGAAAGAGATCCCACAACGCAAAACCCCCCAGGCTCCTTTGTGGGGAATCTGGGGGGGTGAAGCGGGCTTTGTTAGGAGCCTGACGATGACCTACTTTCACACGGGAACCCGCACTATCATTGGCGCGAAGTCGTTTCACTGTCCTGTTCGGGATGGGAAGGAGTGGGTCCAACTTGCTATGGTCGTCAAGCA